>CAJCII010000151.1 GCA_903970335.1 Bacteroidota bacterium
GGAACTGTTCGATCTCGGCGTGGGCGAGCCGGACGCGATGGCCGACGCAGGCATCATCGAGACGCTTTACGCGGAGGCGCGCAAGCCGGAGAACCGGGGCTACGCGGACAACGGCGACGCGGTGCTGAAGCAGGCGGCGGCGAATTATCTGCGGAAGGTGTGCGGGGTGGAGGTCGAGGCGGAGACGCAGGTGGTGCATTCGATCGGCAGCAAGGCGGCGCTTTCGATTCTTCCGGCGGCGTTGATCAATCCGGGCGATGTGGTGCTGATGACCGTGCCGGGCTATCCGGTGTTCGGGACGCACGCGAAGTATTACGGCGGGATCGTGCACAACCTGCCGTTGCGCGAGGAGAACGAGTTTCTGCCCGACCTGAAGGGCATTCCCGCCGAGGTCCTGGCCAAGGCGAAGGTGCTGGTGCTCAATTACCCGAACAACCCGACGGGCGCGAGCGCAACGCCCGAGTTTTTTGCCGAGGTGGTCGCGTTTGCGAAGGAGAACAAGATCATCGTCATCCACGATTTCGCCTACGCGGCGCTGGTTTTCGAGGGGAAGCCGCTGAGCTTTCTCGCCACGCCGGGCGCGCTGGAGGTGGGCATTGAGCTCCACTCGACGAGCAAGAATTTCAACATGACGGGCTGGCGGTGCGGGTTCGTGGCCGGGAACGAGTTGCTGGTAAAGGCCTACGGCGACGTGAAGGACAATACCGATTCCGGGCAGTTCCTGGCCATTCAGCACGCGAGTGCCTATGCCTTCGATCATCCCGAGATCACGGCGGGTATCGCGGCGAAGTATTCCCGCCGGATGGACCTGCTGGTCGAGACGCTCCGCGCCGCGGGCTTCAATGCGCGCAAGCCGAGGGGGTCGTTTTTCCTCTACGTGGCCGCGCCGAAGAGCGCAAAGGCGGCGGACGGTTCGGGCCAGTCGTTCGAGTTCGCCACGGCGGAGGCCTTCAGCCAGTGGATGATCACGGAAAACCTGATTTCCACCGTGCCGTGGGACGACGCGGGGACGTACGTGCGGTTCAGTGTGACCTTTGCCGCGAACGGCCCGGCCGAGGAGGCCCGTGTGGTGGGCGAAATCGGGCGGCGGCTGGCGCGCTACACATTCCAATGGTAAGATTGGCCGATTCGCGCTAAGAAGTCGGTGCTTTTTTGGGACTCGAACGCGCAACGGTATGTACATCATCACGGCCACATTCGAAGCGGAGGCAGCCTTGGGAAGGGCTGGCGAATTGCTGGCGCTGGGCGATTCCCCCGAGCGGCTGGCGGAGCGGCTGGGGGCTACGCGCGATCTGGACATGATCAAGATCGGCGTGGCGCCCTCTCCGTTCAAACAGGTGACGACCGACCTGCAGCGCATCAAAAAATTCGTCGAGATCGAGGAGCAGATCGCCGAGATCAAGGAGGACAAGTCGATGCTGCGGTTCCTCGGCACCGGATTCAAAGAGAAGCAAATCGCCAAGCTGGAGGAGGCGCGGCGCAAGCTCGGGGCGCTGATCGAGGCACCGGTCTGGTTTTACAAGCAACCGCGCGTTCAACTGCTCGCGGCCATCCGGGACTACGCGCTCGACGGCTCGCAACAAGGCGATGCGGCGTGGGTCGATCTCCCGGAGGAGCAACTGGTCTTCCCCATCGCCAAAATGTTCGAAACAGCCGATTTGACGTTCGCCCAGGCGCTCATCGAGCAGCTCGAAAGACCGCTCAAGGATGTCGATCCGAAGTTCCTGCTCGAAAAATTCGAGGGGAACCGTTCGATTAGCTTCGATTTCGAAAAGAGCGTGGCGCTTTACTACACGCCCGCTCCTTCACACTAAGCTTCCTGAAGCCGCCTATGGCGCGGCGGGAGGAGGAGTAGCGGCAGGAGCAGGGGCCGTGGCCGGTGGCGTTGCCGAGGAGGGAGCGTCTGGAGGGGCTGGTGCCGGGGTAGAAGGGACGGTAGGGGCGGGAGCACCGGGCGTTGCCGGGTTGGCTGGAGGTTGAGGAGCCGACAGGTCGACGAGTTTGATGTGATAGATCACGCCGCTTTCCGCGAGGACCTTTTTGCTGTAGGCCTGTTGTTGCTCCTGCATTTTCTTTTGGCGCAACTTGTCCGCGATGTAGGAGCGGACCTCGGCGATCGGGAGGACGCCCCCGGCCTGCGTATCGGTCACTTTCAAAAACTGGAAGCCCAGCGGTGTCTGGAAAACCGGACTGACCTGGCCGACCTTGGTGCCGAAGGCCACGAGATCGAAGTCGGGCGATTCGCTTTCCCCGCGCTGGAAGAAGCCAATGTCGCCGCCGTTCGATTTGGAGTACTGGTCCTCGGAAACATCCTGGGCCACCTTGGCGAAATCTTCCCCGTGCACGACCCGGTCGTGCGCCTTGTCGATGGCCTTTTTCTTGGCGGCCAGATCGGCGGGAGTGACCTTGTCGCCGACGAGGATGAGGATACGGCTGGCGCGGACCTTGGGCGGGATGACGAAGCGGTCCTTGTTCTGGAGATAAACCGTATTGATTTCCTGATCGGTCGGCTCAACGTCCTTGAACGCCTCGGCCTGGAGCACTTTGCCGATCAGGACCTTTTCATGAATGTGGGTCTTCAAGTTGTCCAGGCTCAGGTTGGCCTGCTTGAGCTTTTCCTGGAACTGGTCGTCGGTGAGCGGCCCCTTGAGCCGTTCCAATTCGGTCGCCTCGTCCTTGGCCAGGTCTTCCGGCTTGAACGTCATGGTGGCCGCCTTGTCGAGCATCAGCTTTTTGAAGACGATATTATCGAGCATCAGCGTCTCGAGGATCGGCATTTTTTGGGGCCCGAGTTGCTCGGGGGTTTGGTGTGTATTCTGCAAATAACCGGCGATTTCGCTGTCGAGTTGACTGCGCAGCACCTGCCAGTCGCCTTTTTCGGCCACGACGAATTTCGGGTCCTTGGGATCTTTGACGGCGGGGTGGCAGGCGGTGACGAGCAGGGCGACGCCTGCCAGGAAAACAACGGGGGAAAAGGAATTTTTCATGAAGAGGAGGAGTGAAGGCAAAAGGGGATTTGCCCTTGTATCCTGTGTAGACTTTCTTTTAACGACTTGCAAAGCGATTCCTGAGCATTGCGGGATTGTCACCGGGGCATAACCCGAAGCGTTCAATTTAAACAGTACCACCTCCGGGGAAGCGACGGTGGTGTCCCGATTTCAAATCTCTCCTCCGCTTCGGATTGTTACTTCAACCCGCCTCCCAGCGCATCCATCAGGTAGTCGGCAGTCTTTACGACCGGAGAGAAGGCATCGGAAAGAGGCGCCCGCAGATACCAGATCACATAGGCACAGAGGCCGATGGCGAAAAGACAAGGCAGCATCCTGGCCATGCGTCACGCTATCCGCTTCTCCGCCCAAATACAGCTTCAAATCGAGGCACTGCCCCAGGGACGATTCCATCTCGCCATTTTGCCTCCCGCCCGATAAATTTTCCCTTCCCCATGATCTCTAGCCTTATCAGCTTCGCCTTTTTCGGCTGGCCTTACCTCAGAAGATATTGGTTCCGCTTTTGTGCCGGCATTGTCCTAGGTTTTTTCTTCGGCGCCTCCGCCGGACTCAGCCTCGGCTGCGTTTCCCTCATCCTGAACCGCCTCAGCGATCCCGCTCACGTTACCAAAGTCACCCAGACGGCCAAGCTCAACAAGTTCGGCCAGCCCATCGCGCAGGAGCCACCCGTCACTACCGGAGTTATCGGTGCGCTCAACGAACAGGCCCGCCACATCAAGGAAGGCGCGCAACGGTTCGAGCAGGTCGTCTACCTCGCCGTCGATCCCTGGCTTCCCCTTGCGGGCCGCGACCTCGATTGGAAACAGTTCCTCGGCGGCTTCCTCATCTTTCCGCTCGTCGCCGCGCTCCGCGGCGGAGTCGGCTACACCAGCACCTATTGCATGGCCTGGGCGGGGCAGCGCATCACCAACGACGTGAAGACCGATGCCTTCAAGAAAATCAACACCCTCTCGCTCGACTACTTCAACAAGACCACCTCCTCCGAGCTCCTCATGCGCACCACTGGGGACGCCACCTCCATCAACAACTTCCTCAAGCTCGGCATGTCCGACCTCATCAAGGAACCCTCCTCCATCGTCTGCATCTTCGTCGTCATGCTCTTCAACGACTGGAAGCTCACCCTCATCTCGATGCTTTTTCTCCCGCTCTGCATCATCCCCACCCGCAAGATCAGCAAAAAAATCAAGGCCCAGGGCCGTCTCGACATCACCGCCTCCATCGGCCAAAACGACGTCGCCCTCGAGTCGTTCCAAAACAACCGCATCACCAAGGCCTACGGACTCGAGACCGCCCACGCCGAGGCCTTCGCCAAGGCCGGCCTCATTGAGGCCCGCTACAGCATGCGCGTCATCAAGGCCCGCGAAATGCTCAACCCCATCATCGAGACCCTCTCCATGATGGGCATCGGCGCCGTCATCCTCTACGTCATCTGGGCCAAGCTCAGCATCGCCGCCCTCGGCACCTTCCTTCTCGCCCTCATTCTCTTCCTCACCCCCTTCAAAAAACTCAACAGCGTCTACGTCTACATCACCCAGATGCAGATCGGGGTCGATCGCCTCATGGAACTCTTCGCCCTCCAGCCCACCGTCCGCGAGTCCCCCCACGCCCTAGCCGTCCCCCGCTTCGAGCGCGGCATCGAATTCAAGGACGTCAGCTTCTCTTACGGCGACGGCGAAGTCCTCTCCCGCGTCTCCTTCTCGCTTCCGCGTGGCAAACGGCTTGGTCTCGCCGGCGAAAGCGGTTCCGGCAAAAGCTCCCTCATCAACCTCTTCTTCCGCTTTTACGATCCCATCTCCGGGGTCATCGAATTCGATGGCCATCCGCTGCCCGAACTTCGCATCGCCGATCTCCGCTCCCACCTCGCGCTCGTCAGCCAGGACATCCTCCTCTTCAACACCTCCGTCGCCGAAAACATCTCCTTCGGCAAAATCGGTGCCACCCGCGACGAAATCGTCGAGGCCGCCCGCCGCGCCCACGCCCACGAGTTTATCTCCGAACTGCCCAAGGGCTACGACACCCCCGTCGGCGAACGCGGCGTCCGGCTCTCCGGCGGCCAGCGGCAACGCATCGCCATCGCCCGCGCCTTCGTCCGCAACGCCCCCGTCCTCGTCCTCGACGAAGCCACCGCCTCCCTCGACTCCCAGGCCGAGGCCGAAATCCAGAAAACCATCGACGAACTCGCCGCCAACCGCACCGTCCTCTGCGTCGCCCACCGCCTCTCCACCCTCCGCTCCATGGACGAAATCATCGTCATGAAAAAAGGCCGCATCATCGAGCGCGGCAGCTTCGACGTCCTCCTCCGCCAGAACGGCGATTTCGCCGCCATGGCCGCCCGCCAGAGCATCTATGCTCCCGTCGCCGCCGCCCAATTTGTCGGTTAGCCGTCGCGATGGGACGTGTCCCTCCCGAGCGGCGGTCTCTTTCTGGAGGGCGGGCAGCTCGTCTGAAACTAAAAATCTCCTTTCCTTGGAGGGCGCGGCTCCGTCCGCGCCGCCCCCGAGCGTAGCGAGCCTTCCCATCCTCAAAATAACCATCCGTCATTCTGAGCTTGTCGAAGAATCAGCCACCGAGTGATCAACGCAAGCGCAAGACCATAAACCCTGTCCACTCCCCTCGTTTTCATTCGGTACGGTGTGCTTTATTTAAAAAAACCGGCTGCTCTACAGTATCGGATAAGGTAACCTGAATGCGTGTCAACCCTCAGACTCGATCTCCAAACCGAAGCGCGCCTCGACAAGCCCGCCAAGACCTATTCCGCCGGGGAAGTGAGACGTGAGCTGGGTCGATAGATTCGACGAACGGGCCCCTGATTGATTTCACGAACGAGCGGCTCGAAAGAAAATCGAAACAGATCAACGGTATGAATCGCCACTCCGACTCCCTTCTGCTCGCCCGGATTCGTGCATGGACATTGTTCTTCATTGCCGCGCTGATGGTCAGCGGCCTGACGGCGGTGCCCTTGCGTCCCGAGATGCATCTGCTCGTTGGCATCTTTGCTCAGGACCGTCCGCCAACCGCCCTTGGTTCGTGGCTGCTTGCGGTGCAGTCCGCTGTCGACGACGTCGGTGAGCGCTGGCCCTTTCTGGCTTTGGGCACCGACTGGCTCGCGTTCGGCCATGTCGTCATTGGCCTCGGTTTCATCGGTCTATTACGCGATCCGGTGCGCAACGACTGGCTCATTACTTGGGGAATCATGGCCTGCCTCCTTGTCCTCCCATGGGCTTGGGGTTTTGGCTTGGCCCGGGGCATTCCCTGGGGGTGGAGACTCATCGATTGTTCGTTCGGTGTCGGTGGCCTCGTGCCCATGCTTTTGATTCGCCGGGACGTGCTCGAACTGAAACGACGCCTTGCCCATCCCACCGAACCTTCCCCATGAAACAATTCCTCTCTCTTCTTTTCTCTCTACTCCTTGCTTTTTTCCCGGCCCATGCCTGGCAGGCCGATCTCGGCAACGGCACGTACAAAAACCCCGTTCTCTTTGCCGACTACTCCGATCCCGATGTGATCCGTGTCGGGAACGATTTTTACCTCGTCTCCTCCAGCTTCCATTACCTGCCGGGCATCCCCATCCTCAAGTCGCCCGACTTGGTCAACTGGACCATCGTCGGTCACGCCTTCCCCCGCCTGGACCTTGCCCCACAATATAATCTCCAGGACGGCGACCGCTACGGCAAAGGCTGCTGGGCTCCCGCGATTCGTTACCACGACCATCGTTTCTACATCTATTTTCCCACCCCGCAGGAAGGTATCTTCATGACTTCCGCTCCGGCTCCCGAAGGCCCCTGGGACCCCATCGTCCCCGTCATCCGCCAGGCAGGGCTTGAAGACCCCTGTCCCTTCTGGGACGACGACGGCACGGCCTACCTCGTTCATTCCGTGACGGGAGCCGGGCCGCTCATTCTCCACAAAATGAGCCCCGACGGAAAATCGGTCCTCGATTCCGGCAAAGTGATCGTCCGGGACAAACAAAACCTACCGACCCTCGAAGGCCCCAAGTTCTATAAGCGCAACGGCTACTACTATATCCTCGCCCCGATTCGGGGCGTCTCGGGTGGCTGGCAGGTTGCGCTTCGGTCAAGGAACATCTATGGCCCCTACGACTATAAAGTCCTCCTCACCCAGGGAACGACCGCCATCAACGGCCCCCATCAGGGCGGTTATGTCGAAACGCCCTCGGGTCAAGGCTGGTTCCTTCACTTTCAGGAGCGTGGCGCCTACGGGCGCATCCTGCACCTTGAACCCGTGCACTGGGTCGATGACTGGCCCCTGATGGGTGAACCCGATCCCACCCACGACCAAGGCTATCGCGAATCGCCTCCCGCCCCCGATGCCCTTGTGGGTGTCAATGCCAACGGCCCCATCGGTCAGCCGGTCGCGACCTTCACAAAGCCCAATACTGGCGTCTTCCCCGTCGCCGTGCCCCAGACCTCGGACGAATTCAACGACCCCGAACTCGGCCTCCAATGGCAATGGAACCATAATCCCGATGACGGCCACTGGTCGCTCACCGAGCGCCCCGGCTATCTCCGCCTCAAGGCCCTTCCCGCGCCCGATCTCCTCCACGCGCGCAATACCCTGACCCAGATGCTCGCCGATCCGACGTTGGACGTCACCACTTCGCTCGATACGACCTCCATGCTCGATCGCCAGCAGGCGGGTCTTTGTCTTCTCGGCACACCGTCCAGTGGGTTGGGTGTCCTTCGTCAGGACGGCAAACGCCAGATTTATTTCTTCTCTGAGAAAGTCCAGACGACCGGCCCCATCTTGACCCAGCCCACCGTGCAACTGCGTGCGCACATCGAGAATCAGATCGCGACCTATTCATACAGCCTGGATGGTTCTCGTTTCCTTCCACTCGGAAATCCCGCCCCCTTGAAATTCGGTTGGTGGAAAGGGGCTCGCCCCGGCTTGTACTCGTTCAACACCAATCCTGTGATCGAGAAGAGCGTCGGTTCCGCCGACTTCGACTGGTTCCACTACGAGCCCCGTTGACAGGCATCTAACTTCCCCCTCGACAACCCCCCGGCCCCGTTATTCTTCAAGTCGTCTCCGCGAGAGATGCAGGGAATTATACCACTTCTCAATTAGATTTAGACTTCAGCATACCGTCATCCTTGTCGAAGGATCAGTTCCCTGCTTTCCCTTCAAAAAATTCCGTAAATTTGGTAATTTTGTAATTCCGTCATTCTGCCTTCCCCCCATCCTGTAAATCTTGTTAATCCTGTCCAAACCCCGTTAAGTTGTCACCCATGGTACGCCTCGCCGATTATGTCGCCCAGACCCTCGTCCGCCACGGCATCGAACACATCTTCCTCGTCACCGGCGGCGGCGCCATGCACCTCAACGACGCCATCGGACGCTGCCCCGGCCTCCGCTACGTCTGCTGCCACCATGAGCAAGGCTGCGCCATCGCCGCCGAAAGTTATTACCGCCTCACCAATCGCCTCGCCGCCGTCAACGTCACCACCGGCCCCGGCGCCACCAATGCCATCACCGGCGTCTGGGGCGCGCACGTCGATTCCCTCGGCCTCATCGTCGTCTCCGGCCAGGTCAAACGCGAAACCATGGTCCGCAGCACCGGCCTCGACCTCCGCCAGCTCGGCGACCAGGAAGTCGACATCGTCCGCATGGTCGAGGGCATCACCAAGTACGCTGTTGTCGTTACCGATCCCCTGACCATCCGCTACCACCTCGAAAAAGCCCTCTTCCTCGCCACCCACGGTCGCCCCGGCCCCACCTGGGTCGATATCCCCATCGACGTCCAGGGCACCCAGATCGACCCCGACACCCTCCCCGGCTTCGAGCCCGTCCCGGAAGGCATCGTCACCCCCGACACCACCCACCTCGACGCCGCCGTCGCCGATGTCCTCGCCCGCATCTATGCCGCGAAGCGTCCCGTCATCTACGCCGGCACCGGCATCCGCCTCAGCCGCAGCTACGACATCTTCCTCCAAGCCATCGAAAAACTCGGCATCCCCGTCGTCCCCGCCTTCAACTCCAGCGACCTCCTCTGGGAAACGCACCCCAACTACGCCGGCCTCCCCGGCTCCATCGGCAACCGCGCCGGCAACTTCGCCGTCCAGAACGCCGACTTCCTCCTCGTCCTCGGCTGCCGCCTCAACATCCGCCTCATCAGCTACAACTGGCAGAACTTCGCCCGCGATGCGTTCAAGGCCATCGTCGACATCGACCCCCTCGAGCTCCGCAAACCCACCATCAAGCCCGACCTCCCCATCAACGCCGACCTCGCCGACTTCCTCCCCCGCCTCCTCGCCGCCATTCCCGCCGACGAACCCGCGCGCCACACCGACTGGCTCGCCCAGTGCAAGACCTGGCTCCAAACGTACCCCGTCGTCCTCCCCGAATACTGGAAGAACTCCACCCAGGTCAACCCCTACTGCTTCGTCGATGCCCTCTCCTCCCAGCTCGACGAAAAGGACGTCGTCGTCACCGGCGACGGCACCGCCTCCATCGTCGCCTTCCAGGCCTCCAAAATCAAACGCGGCCAGCGCCTCTACCACAACTCCGGCAGCGCCCCCATGGGCTACGACATCCCCGCCGCCCTCGGGGCCGCCATCGCCCTCGGTGGCAAGCAGCGCGTCGTCTGCCTCGCCGGCGACGGCAGCATCATGATGAACCTCCAGGAACTCCAGACCATCCGCGCCCACAATCTCCCCGTGAAGGTCTTCATCCTGAACAACCTCGGCTACCACTCCATCCGCCAGACCCAGGCCAACTTCTTCGCCGACAACATCGTCGGCTGCGGCACCGACTCCGGCCTCAGCTTCCCCGACTTCGCCAAAATCGCCGACGCCTTCGGCTTCCCCTTCCGCCGCTGCGAAACCCACGCCACCCTCGACGAAGCCATCCGCGACACCCTCGAAAGCGACGGCCCCCGCTGCTGCGAAATCGTCCTCGACCTCGCCCAGCCCTTCGCCCCAAAGCTCACCTCCCGCCGTCTTGCCAGCGGCAAAATGGTCTCCTCGCCCCTCGAGGATATGGCCCCCTTCCTCAGCCGCGACGAACTCCGCGCCAACATGTTCGTCCCCCTCGTCCCCGACCCCGAATAATCCCCGGCCTTCCCTCTATTTCATATCGCTGGGCGGTGGCGGCGGCGGCGCGCTGTTCGGATCCAGCACCCACTCGCAGCTATCCGTAATCGCCCCCTGGTCGGAGGTCGCTGTCGCCTGCACCTCGTTCTTGCCCGGTTGCAACGTCACGTTGGACCAGCGAAAAACCTTCACGTCGTCCGGTGCCACCGTGCCCAGCGATGTCCCATTCACCGTCAGCTCCACCTTCGCGCAGTTCGAGAACACCTCCACGTCGGTGCTCGCCAGTCGCCGCGGCGTCATTTGACTCGACGCGATATGCACCATCGGCTTGTCCGTCCAGTTCGCCTGATAGAAAAAGTACGAGTCCTTCTTCGTCTTCCGGTCCTGCGTCACCAGCCCCTTGTCGTTCAGGTTCATCTGGCTCCCCTCGTGCCGCGACGCCACCTGAAAATCGAACATCACCCACAGGAACGATCCCCACAACAGCGGGTTGTCCTTGATCCCCGCCCAATCCGTCTCGTGAACATGCGTCTGCCATTCCTCCGGATGGAACGGCCCGCCCGACTTCCGCTGCGCCAGCGGCCCCTCGTCGTGTTGCGACGCATTCGATCCCGCCCCATATTCGCTCAACGCTATCCGCTTCCCCACCTCCTTCGCTCCGTCCTTGATCAACGAATCCAGCGTGCCGTACTTCTGGTACCAACCGGGGTAACGATTAAAGCAGGGATGGTCCGGAATCTGGTTGTACGGTTTGTTCGCGACCGCAATCGCCGCCACAATCAGCCGCGACGAATCCAATTCCTGCACCACCGCCTTCAGTCGTGTCAACAGCGCCGTCGGATCGCCCTTTGCCTTGCTCAGGCTCAACTCGTTGAACAGCCCCCAAAACGCCACGCTCGGGTGGTTGTACCGTTGCAGGATCAACTCCCGCAGTTGTTGCTCCGCGTTCGCGTCGAACTCCGGCGTATTGCGCACTTCGTTGACCAGCGAGACCTCGTTCCACAGCAGGATCCCGTTGTGATCGCACAAATTATGCACGTAATCGCTCTGCGGATAGTGCGTCAGCCGGATCGCCGTCACCCCCATGTCCAGCATCATCTGCATGTCCGCCTCGTCGTTCGCCGGCGTCGCCGCCCAGCCCTGCCCATCCCAGTCCTGGTGCCGGTTCACGCCATGGATCGGATACGGCTCCCCATTCAGCAGGAACCCCTTCTCCTCGCTGATCTCCACCGTCCGCAGCCCCAGCGGCTGCTTAATCGAGTCCGCCACCTCCGTCCCGCGCAGCAGCGAAACCGTCGCCGTGTAGAGATACGGGTCCTTCCGCCCGTTCCACCGATGCGGCGAGTCCACGTTGATCGTCGTCGTCACCGGCTGCGTCTGCCCCGCCGCCACCGAGGCGGGCGTCGTCTGCGTCGCCACAATCTTCCCGTCCGCATCCGCAATGTCCGTCTTCACCTGCACGTCGGCGGCATCCGTCCCCCCGTTCGAGACCAGCGTCTTCACCTCGATTTCCCCCGCCGCCTCGCTCAGCGACTTCGTCGTCAGGTACACCCCCGGCGAGGCCATGTCCAACGGTGAAATACACACCGCATCCGTCACGATCAAATGCACCGGCCGATAAATCCCCCCATCCACGTTGAAGTCCCCCGAAAGCGGCGGCACGTCCTCCACATGCGTATTGTCCGCCTCCACCCGCAACTCGTTCGTCCCTCCGAACTTCAGGTGCGGCGTCAACTCGTAGCAAAACGC
>CAJCII010000152.1 GCA_903970335.1 Bacteroidota bacterium
CAGATTCACCCCCTGCTCGATGTACGCATCCAGTCGCCCCGCCGCCACATAGGCCATGTCCAGCGCCGCCGATCCCATCGCCCGCAGCTTCCGCGCCTCGTTCCCGTAGACTTGGTAAAGCTTCAGGCAATGATCGATCGACTCCTGGCTCTTTGCGAACCCCACCGCCAGCTCCGCGTCGCCCAACTTGTCCCGCGTGCTCACCTTCAGCCGCACCCCGTTCAGGTACGCCCCCGACCCCCGCTCCGCCGTGAACAGCTCGTTCCGCAACGGATCGTAAATTACCCCCAGCAGGAGCCGCTCGCTCGCCGCCTCCCGCGCTGCGATCGAAACGCAAAAATGCGGAATCCCCATCGCCAGATTCATCGTCCCGTCGATCGGGTCCACAATCCACTCGATCTGCGCCTCCGGGTCCCCTGGGTTGTCTGAGTCCCCCTCCTCGCCGATGCACCGCGTCTTCGGGAAATGCGCCAGCAAAATGCCGTAAATCAGCGCCTGGCATTCCTCGTCCGCCGCCAGCTTGATATCGTGTGCGAACGTCTCGTTGACCTGCAAATCGTGTCCAAAGGCCCGGCGAAGTCGTTCCCCGGCGGCTTGGGCGGCGGTGATGGCGGCGTAAATCATTCCCCAACATTGTGGAAATCGCATCGCCTGAGAAGCGAAAAAGGTAAAAAGGCTTTGCTCTTCGGATAATTAAATAGGTAGCATTCCCCATGTCCCCGATGGCCGCTGCTTTGCCTTATCTGGCTTACGCGATCACTCTCTATCTTTTCCCCTCGCTCGTCCTCCTGTCGTTCTCGCAAGGCCTCTATTATGCCCGTTTGCGCGGATTGACCGTTGTGGCTATTCTGTGCGGCTTGGTTTTATGCGTCATTGGTGCATCACTTGGCAGCATCGTTCAACCCCTCGACCCCTTTGGCTGGGGCAGCATGACCGCGCTGATCCTCGCCGCAGGCTGTGCCGAAACCGGTTATTTCCTCATCCTCGCCGGTGGCCTCTTCGCTAAGTCGATGCTCAGCGAGGCCTGTAGTTGTTTTGCCACCTGCCTCACCCTCCCCCTCCTCTACCTCTTTTTCTGGCTCAACTATTAGCGTCCCGTTCACACCAGATTGCCACGCCATTCCCGCCTTGCCCTAGCTCGAAATCCGGCCAACTTTAACTCCATGACCATCCCCCTCGAAGACACCGTCGTCGACATCGTCGGAAAAGCCCAACGCGGCCTCGGCTTCAGCGACGCCGAACTCTCCGCTCGCTCCGGCGTCGATCTCGCCGACCTCCAGTCCCTCCTCCAGGGAAAGCCCCTCCTCTATCCCGACCTGGAAAAAATCGCCCGCGCCCTCGAACTCGGTCCCCGCGCCCTCTTCGCCATCGCCGAGGGCACCTATCATCCCCACGTCACGCCACCGGTCGCCGGTTTCTTCCAGGCCAGCACCCCCTATGGCGACATCTTCGTCAATTCCTACCTCGTCTGGGACACCGCCACCCGCCTCGCCGCCGCCTTCGACACCGGTGTCGATGCCACCCCCCTCCTCGAGGCCATCCGGGCCAACCACCTCGTCCTCCAGGATGTCTACCTCACCCACTCCCATGTCGATCACGTCATGGAACTCGACCGCCTCTGCGAAAAAGCCGGCGGCTCCATCGGCGTCCACATCTCCCAGGCCGAGCCCCTCGACGGCGCCTCCACCTTCGCCCCCGGCGTCACCTTCTCACTCGGTCGCCTCCATTTCGAGACCCGCGACACCTCCGGCCATTCCGCTGGCGGCACCACCTACCACGTCCACGGCCTCGACCGCCCCCTCGCCATCGTCGGCGACGCCCTCTTTGCCGGCTCCGTCGGCGGCATCCGCACCGATTACCGCGCCTCCCTCAAACGCATCCGCGACCACATCCTCTCCGGCCAGGACGGCACCGTCCTCGCCCCCGGCCACGGCCCACTCACCTCCGTCATTCTGGAAAAAACCCACAACCCCTTCTTTCCCGAATTCCGCCAGACCCTCGCGACCGATATTTGACCTCCCCGCCATGTGGAGCAAAATCCCGCCTGCCCTCTCCGCCCTGGTCCTCGCGCTGGCCATGGCGTCCTGCGCCTCCGTCACCGTCGATCCGGTCTCCGAACGCCCCACCTCGCAAATGCCCGACGCCCTCTACGTCGATTCCTTCGCCACCGACCGTGCCAATTTCAAAGTCGACCGCACCGGCCCCGACCTCGCCGACTTCAAGAAAAACCTCCGCCTCATGCTCAAGACCGCCATCGTCGCCGACCTCACCGCCCGCCTCGTCCCCGCCCTTGATGCCTCTAAATCCGTCGTACCGCCCGGTTCCCACGCCTGGCTCGTCCGCGGCCAATTCGTCACCGTCAAGCAGGGCAGCCGCCTCCTCCGCAGCGCCATCGGCTTCGGCGCGGGCGGCACCAAAGTCGAGACCCGTGTCCAAGTCTACGACCTCGCCGATCCCTCCGCCCCGCCCATCATGACCTTCTCCACCACCGGCGGCAGCGGTGCCGAACCCGGCGCCATCCTCACCTACACCACCGACCCCCTCTCCATCGCCGTCGGCGGAGTCTCCGGCGCCGCCCACGGCCTCAGCGAAGACACCAAACGCACCGCCCGCATGATCACCGCCCAACTCTCCGACTACCTCTACCGCCGCGGCTGGATCTCCCAGGACCGCTGGATCCAGCCCAAACAACCCAACGACTCCATCTCTTGGTAAAAATCCGTCATCCCTCGCTTTTACTGCCGTACGCAGGACCTACTCCCCGATAATCTTCACCAACACCCGCTTCCGCCGCAACCCATCGAACTCTCCGTAAAAAATCTGCTCCCACGGCCCGAAATCCAGCTTCCCCTCCGTAATCGCCACCACCGTCTCCCGCCCCATGATCGTCCGCTTCAGGTGCGCGTCCGCATTGTCCTCCCCCGTCTCGTTATGCCGGTATTGATCGTGCGGCTTCTCCGGTGCCAGCTTTTCCAGCCACCGCTCCCAATCCTCCAGTAACCCGCCCTCGTGGTCGTTGATAAAAATACTCGAACTGATGTGCATCGAGTTCACCAGGACGAGCCCCTCCCGCACCCCGCTCTCCCGCACACACTCCGCCACTTTCGCCGTTATATTCACAAAACCCCGCCGCGCCGGCAGATTGAACACCAACTCCTGTCGAAACGTCTTCATGCCCCCATCCTACCCGTAAATCCCCCGTCCGTCATCCCTCCGCCTGACCTTCGGGTTCGCGTAACCTTCGGTGCCTCGGGCCCGTCAGCCCTCATCCAGGATCATCCGCAACGTCTTCAGCAACGATGCCGACGTGTAGGGCTTCGTCAGGAAATGTTTGATCGCGACCTCGGAAATCTTCGTCGTGCTCCCATTCGCACTCAGCCCGCTCGCCGCGATGATTTTAACGGCGGGATCGATCCGCATCAAGGCCCGCATCGTCGCCGGGCCGTCCATCACCGGCATCATCATGTCCGTGATCACCACCGCAATCTCGTTCTGGCGTTGGGCATAAATGGCTACGGCCTCCGCGCCATCCGTCGCGGTTATCGCTCGGTAGCCAAACGCTTCCAACGTCTGACTGGTGATCGTGAGGACCGACGCTTCGTCGTCGACGATCAGGATCATCTCCCCATTTCCACGCGGCAAGCTCACCGACTGTGTCTGCTTCGTCTGCCCTCCGGAAGCATGTTCCATCGCCGGCAGATAGACTCGGAAGGTCGTGCCCTTGCCCGGCTCGCTATAGACCGTGATGATCCCCTCGTGGCTCTTCACAATGCCCATCACGGTCGATAGGCCCAGCCCCGTCCCTTTGCCCACCTCTTTCGTCGTGAAGAAAGGCTCGAAGATTTTTTCCTGAATCTCCGGTGCCATCCCCGTTCCCGTATCCGTCACGCTGATCAGCACATAACGCCCCGCCTTCGCTTGGGGATTCATCGAGACATATTGCTCGTCCAGGACACAGTTTTCCACTGCAAGACTGAGCTTCCCTCCGTAAGGCATCGCATCCCGCGCATTCACGCAAAGATTGAGCAGAATTTGGTGGATCAGCGTCGGGTCGCCCAGGATTGTCCATAGGTCCGCCGGTATGGCTAGTTCCCTCCGGATGTTCTTCGGAAAGGTGTCCCTGATCAGGGCATCGATATCTTTGAGCAGGTGCTTCGCCTGCACCTCCACTCGCTCCCCTTCCATCCCCCTCGCAAACGAGAGGACCTGCCGCACAATGTCCGCGCCTCGCTTGGAACTTGTTTCGATGGTTTGGAGGATGCTGCTCGCCTGCGGGTCGGTGACCGTCATCTTCAGGACATCGATCGACATCATGATCGGCGCGAGGATGTTGTTCAAATCGTGCGCGATCCCCCCCGCCAGCGTCCCGATGCTCTCCATCCGCTGGGCGCGGAGAAATTGTTGTTCGAGTTTTTTCCGCTCGGTCAGATCGAGCACAAACACCACCCCTTCGTCCGGATTGTCCTCGAATGACGCTGATCCGATCAGGACGGGCACCCGGGAGCCGTCCTTGCGGATATATTCTTTCTCGTACGGCGCACAAAAACCCTTGGCGGCAATTTCCTCCAGGCGCCGCCGGTCGACTTCGGCGTATTCCGGTGGCGTTAGTTCCGTCCACTTGATGCGTCCGGCCTGCAAGTCCTCCCGGGTATAGCCGATCAAGTGTAGGAACCCGTCGTTCGCGTCGATTGCTTTGCCGTTCTTGTTCCAAAACATCACGTTTTGCACGTTGGAATCGATCAACCGCCGGAAGCGCGCCTCCGTTTTCTTGCGTTCGCTCAGGTCGAGCGCAAAAGTCACGCCTTGATTCGGGTCGTCCTCAAATGATCCGGCGCTGAGATAGACGGGTACGCGTTCCCCGTCCTTGCGGATCCACTCCGTTTCAAAGGGTGCGCAGCTTCCGTTGGAGGGGATTTCTTCCAAAGCGCGCTGCGCGGTCGCCAGATCTTCCGGCACCGTCAGCGTCTGCCAGTTCAGGCGTTTGGCTCGCAGGTCCTCCCGGGTGTAGCCCACCAGACGGAGAAAAGCGTTGTTGCCGTCGATGATCGGGCCCGCCTTGTCCCAAAACATCACGCCCTGCGCATTCGAATCGACCAGACGGCGGAAGCGGGACTCCATCCGTCTGCGCTCGGTCAGGTCGATCACAAAGCAAATGCCTTCGTCGGGGTTGTCCTCGAACGTCGCCGCACCTACGAGGATCGGTACCCGCGAGCCGTCCTTGCGGATGAATTCCTTCTCATAAGTCTTGCAGAAACCTTCGGCGGATACTTCTTCCATTGCCCGCCTGTCCCTTTCGACGTATTGCGGCGGAGTCATGGCCGTCCACCCGATCCGCCCGGCATTCAAGTCCTCGCGGGTATATCCCATCAGCTCGAGAAACGCATCGTTCGCATCCAGGATCTCTCCCCGCTTGTTCCAGAAAAACACGCATTGAGCGTTGGAATCGAAGAGGCGCCGCAAGCGCTTTTCGGCCTGCTGCCGGTCGGTCCGATCTTGAAAGACTCCGTACAGGCGTTGGACCTTCCCGTCTTTCCATTCTAACGAACTGGTCGTGCGCACCCACCGTTTGTTTCCCTTGGCGGTTATAATCTCGAGTTCGAGATCGTACGGTTGCTGGCTCCGAATGGCGGCCTCCAGCTTGGCCCGGGAGTCGGGAAGAAAGAAACTCAGGGTGGACTCATGGTCCGGTTTGAATCCCGGTTCCACCTCGTGAATACGATAGACTTCCTCGCTCCAGATGATCTTGGGTCCCGGGTACTCGGCGGCCCAGGCCCCGAGCTTCCCCACCCGGCCTGCCATCCTCAGCAATCCCAATTGTTCGATGTCCCGCCGTTCGTTCGACTTCCGTCCCGTGATGTCCCGCGTTACCCAGATTCTCCCATAATAGTTTCCCTTCTTGTCCAGCACCGGCGCTGAATAAAGTTCCACGCATCTCCCATCGACGAGCTCGATCTCGTCCAGGCCCGTTTCCGTCGGATGCGCATAAAGCCAGGCGACTTTTTCGAGGAAGGCTTGCGGTTCTTTCATCTGGCGCGCCATCCACTCCAACCGCTTTTTGTTTTCGGGTGCGTCGATGATTTCCTGGGGAAACTTCCACAGGTCGAGGACGCGTCGGTTGTGGAGCACATTCGTCCCTTTGGCATCGATGACGATGACGCCGTCGAGGGTGGAATTGAGCTGGGCCTCCAACAGCGCGGTATTCGCGAGGAGGTTTTCCTCTGCCAGCTTGCGGGACGTGATGTCGACGTGCATCACCACCGCCCCGCGCAACTCGTCGGATCGGACGGGCGTGGCCACGAGTTGGAACCAGCTTTTCTTGGTCGGAGAATGACAGGGATATTCCAGCTCGAAATACTCGCTCTCGCCCTCCAGCACCCGGCGAATTCCTCTTGCGGCGGCATGGGCCTCCTCGGCACAACTGCCGCTGGCTCGTTCGCAAATTTCCACATAGTTCTGGTCGACAAAAAAATCGGGGCCTTGGAGTGCGTTGACCACCCCGAATCGTACCCAGGCTTCGTTCACGGAAATAATCGTGCCCTGTGCATCGAGCAAGGCAATGTGCGCCGGCAGCGCGTTGAGAATGGCTGTCATCGTCGCCGCCAGTTGACGCTGGCTTGTCTCGCTCTGCCGCAGCTTCTCCTGCGCCTCCTGCAATAAATACGATTGCCCCCCCGCATAGAGGACCGAATCGACCCCGCCCCCCGTCAATTCCTGCAAACGCTGCTGCGCCTCCTGCAGCTTCAGCGCCCATGCTGCGATCTCGTCGTTCGGATCGCTCGCTGCGGCGGAGGCTTTCGTTGTCATCCCTTTAATCCGGTAAGGCCAGTGCCGTGAGCACCGTTTGGGTCTGGCTGAGGTTGCCGATGATCTTGCGGATGGGCGGCGGCGAATATTTGATCAGCGTCGGCGTCAGCAGGATGCCGTCCGCCAGCGCCCGTTTCGGATCGCACAGCACGTCGACGACTTCAATCTCGTGCCGGTCCGGGAGATACGTGGCGCAAAGCGTCTGGAGATTCGCTCGGGCCTGGGTGGAGTTCGGGGAATCCCCGGCCACATAAAGCCGGAATTTGAAGTGCGGCCGCTTGCTCATGCCTGGTCGCTTCCCCTTAATTTGCGCATCTCTTTTCCCCGCCTCGCCTGTTCCGTGGCGCGGCCCGTTGCGAGCTGGGTCTGCGCTTTCTTTTCCGCCCGCTTGGCCTCCAGTTCGCATTGCACGGCTTTGAGCCGCGCTTCGATTTCCGCTTCTTCGGTGAGAAGTTTGGACTGGCGCTGTTCGGCCACCGTTTTCGCCTCGTCGCGCGCCGCCTGCTCCGCCCGCTCCTTTTCCCAGCGCAGCGTTCCCATCAGCACCTCGCCGCCCGCCGTGTAGACGTCCGTGAGTGTAATGCAGGCATCGCTCAGGATCAGTTCCCGCACTTGGTTGGAGTGCGCCGTGCCGCGAGATTTGATGATGGACAGCCCCCGGTTGCGCTCGCCCGCGCGAATCTGATAGTTCAGGTGAATCCACGTGTCCGAAAGCGTCGAGATTTGCAAGGGGGTGTTTTCCACCTGTGACCCCGGGTCCACCAGCAGGCTGGTGCAGAGCAGCGTGATGTCCGACGCCTTCGTCCAATCCAGCAGTCGTTCCGCCACGCTCGTCGCCGTGTTTTCGTTCCCCGATTTCGACAGCGCCGAAACCGGATCGATGACCACGCAACGCGCGTGGTGTTCCTTCGCGATTTTTTTGATCCTCATCAAATGATTCTCCGCGCTTCCGGTCAGGCTCCGCGCCCAGACCATGCGCAACACCCCGCTTTTGACAAACCGTTCCAGACGGATGCCGACCGAACTCAGGTTGCGGACCATCTCGTCCGTCTTGGAATCGAAGCTGACGAAGAGCGTCGGTTCGCCCCGCTCGCACGCCGCCTCCGCGAACGCCCCGCCGAGCGTCGACTTTGCCGTTCCGGGCACCCCGGTGATGAGCACGCTCGCGTTTCGGTAGTAGCCGCCCCCGAGCATGGCATCGAGTCGCTTCACTCCGCTGCTGACCCGTTCGCGCATCGCCGATCGTTTCGGTTGCACCATTTCGCTTTCGCCCGCCACCTCCATCCCGTTCTCCCCGATCAGGAACGGTGATTCGTTCTCCGAGAAGGTTGAACCGCGGTACTTCACCACCCGCAGGTTCCGTTGGGATACTCCCAGGTTCGTCCCGTGGTTAAGCGTCACCGCGCAATCGACCATGAATTGCATGAAACCCAACTGCGGTTCTCCGGCGGCGGTGCCCTCGTTGGGGTCGGCCTTGGCCGTGATCACCGCCGTCAACTCCTGCGCCAACAACCACTCGTGCAACCGATAAACTTCCCGTTTCACGGCGAGCGGATCGTTCAGGATGGCCAGCACCATGTCCAGGGCGTCGAACACAATCCGCTTCGCCTTCATTTCCCGCGCCTTGACCCCCAACATGGCCAGCATCCCGCTTAAATCGAAACTTCCCGATTGGATCAGGTCGGGCGTCGGCTGCGCATCGAGAAAGAACAGTTTCTCCTTTTCCAGGGGCGCGAGGTTCCATCCGAAAGATGCGGCGTGCTGCCGGATTCGCTTCGGGCTTTCCTCAAACGCCACGAAAATACCCGGTTCGTTATAATCTCTGGCGCCATTTACCAGCGCTTGCAGCGCAAAGATCGTCTTGCCGGACCCCGCCCCGCCTTCGACCAATGTCGTGTGCCCCCGTGGCAGACCGCCTTTGGTCATTTCGTCGAAGCCCGCGATCCCCGTGCGAGCTTTTAATGGATTGCCAGCGGGTTCTTTTTTGCTCATTGCAGGTCATTCCAAAAAATCTTTTTCAGTCGAAACGGTGCTCTTTTTGCCCTCGACCGCGTGGCTTGTTCCAACCCGGAAAGTCTCATTCTCAAGGTGCTCGCCTCCAAACCGTTTTCGCGAAAAATCACCCCTGGACTAAAAATTGGTCTGCGCCACTTTGCCGAAACGCTTAAAGCTACCTTACTCATACTAAGTAAATGCTTAGTCTTAAAAAACACTCAATCCCACCCACCTATTCGGATATTGTCTTAAAGAAGGATAAAATAACCAGAAAATCAATCGACTGTCAATTTGTATTATCATTGATCGCATCAGACTCTTGTCCTGTATCGTCAATCTTGCAAAAAAGTCTCCCCGGTCGCCACCCTACCCAGGCAGGGTCAACCTCCGGCCTTACCCATTCTCAAGAGGCAGCCGTCGACCTCCGGGCGACGGAACCCGACCGCAGCGTGATATGAGTCCATCCGACCTATCCGTCCCATTAGACACATCGACATCGCCTCATCGACCTCCACGCGACGGAACCCATCGGCTTCATGTTTTTTGCCTCGTTCCCAAGTTGTACCCGGGGTCGTTAAGGGGGTGGCGCCTAATGCCGATATGCTATCTGCTAAGCGCTGATAATCCGAAAGCGACAGCATCCACCCACGATAACAAATCGACTCGCTAGCAGATAAAACAGGGTAAGGTTTAAATCGACCTCCTCTGAAGTCTTCGTAAGAAAATTGCGATACATCCACACCTGTTGCCAACGCCCTTGCGTACTCTGAGGTGTAGTTCTCATCGGGCTGTTTTCTATCGAATGGATTGCTCGGGTAAAGAAGCCTCATGATTAGAAAAGTGGAGCGCAATTTCCTTGCCTCGCTCACTCCTCCAAATAATCCAAATCCTCGTGGAACGTCTCCCTCAGTCCCACCCACCCGATCAACGCCAGCACCGTCACGAACCACCCCAGCCCCAGCCCGCTCGGCAACGCGCCGAAATGCGGCTTCAGCATCGGATACAGCGCCGTGATCGGAATCACCGCCCCGCGCACGAAATTCGGCACCGTCGTCGCCACCGTCGCCCGCATGTTCGTCCCGAAATGCTCCGCCGCCACCGTCACGAACACCGCCCAGTACCCCACCGAAATCCCCAGGAAAAAGCTCAGCGCGTAGATCGCCGCCGGACTCGTTCCCGTCATGAAAAAGAACAGCGTCGAGAGCACGAACGCCCCCACGATGAAAACCAACAGGATGCTCTTCCGCGCGCGCACAAACTGACAGAAACTCCCGCTCAGCAGATCGCCCAGCGAAATCCCCCCGTACGTCCACGCCACCGCCGTACCCGCCGCCACCGGCCCCGTGCACTTCAGCGCCTGCGCGAACTCCGGGCTCAGCGCAATCACCAGCCCGATCACATACCAGCACGGCAGCCCGATCAGGATGCAGCAAAGGTACCGCCCCATCCGCGGTGGCGACAGCAGCAGCCCCAACTGCGACGCAAAGGCCGGACGCTTCCCCTCGGTCATCGTCTGGAACAGCCGCGATTCACGCACCGCCACGCGCAGGAAGAGCAGCAGCAACCCCAACCCACCCCCGATGAGATACATGTTCCGCCAGTCGCACCAAAGTCCCAGCGTTCCGCCCGCCACCGCCCCCAGCACCCCGATCGCCGAGACCATCATCGTCCCATAACCCCGCAACTCCCGCGGCAGCACTTCCGACACCAGCG
>CAJCII010000153.1 GCA_903970335.1 Bacteroidota bacterium
CGCCCCAGCGTCTCCGCTTGGACCTCCCGCTCCGTCGTCACCAGCGCCCGCAGTTTCGATGGCAGTCCCTGGATGAACCCCACAATCTCCCGCCGTGTCGTCGCGTCCTCCCGGTCGCCCGGCAACTTCATCGTGTTCTCCGACCCGAGCAACAGCCCGTGCGCCAAGCTCGTCCAGGCCGAGACCGCGAGGTTCCCCGCGCAAATATGGTAGATCGATCGCGGCGCTTTCGCCCGCACCCGCACGCCGTCCCGTTTCACCCAGCCGTCCAGTACATCGACGCCACCCAACTGCGCACGCATCAACCGGATCAGGCCCGCCCGTGGAAAAAGTCGCGGATACGCCCCGGCCAGTAGATCGATCCGCTCGCGGGTGGTCACGGCGTTATTTCGAAAAAGCTCGGCTCGCCGTCAAAGATCGGCCAGCACTTTGTCGCAGTTGGCCTTGTACCGCTCGTCCAGGACCGCCTTCAACTTCGCGTCCTCCGCTGCCCGGATTTTGTTCCACCTCCCCTGGTCGAACAACTCCACCTTCCCACGCGCTGTCGTGTCCAGTCCGCTGGCGTCCTTGAACGCCGCGTCCCCGAAAATCAATGTCACCTGCACTCGGTCGCCGCTCCACGTCTCCACCGGAAAAGTCCTCGGATCGCTCGGCCCGTACTTCTCCTTGAATGCCCGGTCCGCCACGTAAAAATCGACCTTCTTCGCCCACAGCGCCACCTGCAAATCGATCAGCTCCCCGTCGTGGAACGTCACCACCAGCCCCTTCAGCGGAATATTCCCCCACGTCAGACCGCTCACGTCTGTCACCAGATAATTGTCCCCGTACGGACTCACCCGCAACAGAATCCCCGACGCCTCCGGGGACACCGGACGCAACACCCCGAACGGAAAACTCTCGATCCGCGCCCCGAACGTAAACTTCCCGATCCCCTTGATCCGGTCCACCGAATCGAAGTCACCGCTCTTATGGCTCGGTGCCGGGCTGCTCGCGGGACTTGGTGTCGCCCCCATTGCCACTGTCGCCACGGGTGTCGCTTTCGGCGTGGGCTTGGCTGGTAAAGCTGTCTTGGACTCAGGCGTTGGCTTCGTTACCGGTATCGGTTTGACCGTTGGTACATCCTGCACCGGGGGGGGCGCGTTGGCCGGGGCAACCGGCTTCTCTACCGGTAAAGTCGAATTGTCCTGCGGCAATGCATCCGAGGCTGCCTCCTGCTCCGGTGTCGGTTTCGGTCCCTCGACCGCACGCCCCGGCATCACCGAAAAAAGCACCAAGGCACCGAGAATAGTGAGAAAGCGATCCATGATTCGATTACGCGCGACCACTATTTATCGAAAAAATGTAAATTCTGCGAGTAATTTCCTTCGTCCCCCCGAGAAATGACTCTTTCACCGTTCTTCCATCCCAAGCTGGCTACGTCGATGAAAGTTTCCTGCTCTGGGACAGCCCCCGCCAGTACGAATTCATCGTCGACCTTATCCTCCCTTGGTACCTGAACTTCCTCGGCACCTGGATCGAGGCCGGTCGCTACGACGACATCCTCTTGCTCTGGCTCGACTACGCCGACTGAATCCACCAGCCCGAAGCCACCCTCAAAAAAAATCGACGCCTTCTGCGGCCTCACCCATCCCGACCAAGCCGCCCTCCTCCCCACCGACCAGGCCCGCCGCCAGCCCACCCGCCTCAACGTCGGCAGGCCCGGTCGCGGGCGCGAACTCCTCGACGACACCCTCCAGGCCCGCGTCTGCCACCTCGTCTCCTACTACCCCGCGCTGGTTCCGTACCACGCCCAATTTCTTTAACGTCCGGTTCCTCGTTCCCAAACTTGCCGCCCTCCGCAGGACTTGTCCGCCAAGCTTTGCCTCGTTCCCAAACTCCATTTGAGAACGCGCTTGCTGAGGCAATCCATGGCCGATCTTCGGTTGCCGAAAGTTTATTGTTCCTGTGTCGCGGGTTAAGTAACAACTACTTTTTTGTGGCATCGGCGGAAATGCGTGCTATTAGTACTTTGTTCCACCGGTCACGGCTATGCCCGCCACGCTCACTGCCTTCAGCGTGAAAATTGCCTCCCCAGGCGATTCAGGGATGGAACTGTGCCTCGCCAAGGAGGTCCTCGGCGAGTGGAATGCCGACCATGCCTTGGAGCAAAAACGGATTCTGCTCCCTTTGAACGGCGAGGGGACTCCCGTCGATGTGCTCGTCGCCTTTTTTGTCGTCCCGCCCGGCGCTTCCCTCGATCAGACCGTGCGCCAGACCGGTGGCGAGATCGAGCGACACCTCGAGGCCGGATACCCCGCGCTCATTTACTTCTCGGATGCCCGCGCCGACTTGGCCGAAGCCTGCGCTGTCCAGGACAAGGAATGGCACGAGCTGCGCCGCCGCTACGAGGCCCGGGCCACCATCGATTCCTACGCGGACGAAAAGGAATTCCGCGCCAAGTTCGCCCGCCAGCTCGATCTCGTCGTCGGTACGCACGACTACTTTAAAGGCGGTATTGCGAAACCGACTCCGGCTGCGGTCGAGGCCCCGGAACCCGAACGCGAGCTGTCCGGGTGCGCCCGGATCCTCCTCATCGAAGCCTGCGAGGATTTCGAGGGCTATCTCGGTTGCATGAAGATCGGCCCCACCCTCCGCATCCAGGCCAATGGAAAGCAACTCGTGGATGCGGGCAAACCCGGGTCGTTCCCCATTTGGGAAGCGGCCATCTCCGAATTGGTCGAGGGCGGTTACCTGCGCGACGCCGGTTGCAACGGCCAGCTCTACCAGATCGCCCCGCGCGGCTTCGAGTTCCTCAAAAGCATCGGCAAGGTCCCCGTCGGCTACATCGCCGAGCTCGGCGGCATGTAAGTTGTCGTCCCCTCGTTCCCAAACTCTATTTGGGAACGCACTTGTCCGCGCAATTCTATTGCTCAGAACTTGTCCCACGCCATTCCCCGCTGCTTGCGGCAGAACGCATCCCTTCCCTATAAATAGCTATGCCCGCCACGCGCCTCTTTTCCACGACCTCCGTGGAAGAACAATGGCGCGGCCTCGCCGAACCCTGGTTGCGCGAGCAAGCTGTCTCCGCGTGGCGCAATCCGCTTCCCACCGTCGTTCTTACTCCGGGACGCCCGGAAAGCTTCTACCTGCGCAGTCGCCTCGTCGAGGCAGATGTACCTTTCCTCGGTCTCCGTTTCTGGACTCCGAGCGATGCCCGACAATTCCTGCTCGGCAAATTGTCGCCCGATCTCCGGCCCGCCACTCAACCCGAACTCCGCCTCGTCGCCCGCTCCTGCGCGGAAAAACTTCTCCCGCAACCCGATGCCTCCACCGGTACCCTCGCCAGTGTCGTGCGCGACCCCGGTCCCTTCCTTCGCGCCTACGACTTCCTCCTCGCCGCAGGCTGGGATCCCGCCGTTTCCGGTGCCGTCTATGGTCGCCCCTTGGCCCGAGCGATGTCCCGTGAATTAGCTCAATCCGGCATCGCCACCCAAGCCGGTCTCCACCGTCTGTTACGCGAACGGGCCACCGCGCTCGATGCTCCGCTCATCGCCAATCTCCTCGTCCTCGGCTTCAACGCCGCCCACTGGCCGCTCTGGGATTTGCTCCACGCCCTCCGCACTTCTTCCGCCCGGATCGTGATCGCCTTCTCAAGACCTCGCTTCTTCGGCGAGGAAATCGATCAACTTTGGGTCGGCTCATGGGAAGAAAGCACGCAAGAAGAAGCCTCCCCTGCGCCAACGCCCATGGAGGACGATAGCGGCAGCCCTTTTGCAAGCTTGGTCGCCTCTTACGAAAAGGGCGAACCGGTACCTGCCCGCGAAGCTCCCGATGGCGACCTCACCTTCCTCGTCACCCCCGACCTTGCTTCCCACGCCCGCGCCATCGTCCTGCAGGCCGTTGCCTACTTGCAAAACGACTCCTGCACTCGCCTCGGCATCGTTTTCCCCGAAGAAAACGCCCTCGCACTGGCCGTCGCGGAACACCTTCAGCGCCTTGGTTTCCCACTGAATGACGGAACCGGCTCGCTCCGTCCCGGTCTCTTCGAGCGCCGCTGCTGGCCGACCTGGATCGCGTGTCAGGAAGAACCCTCCGTCCAGCGGATCGTCGCCTGGCTCCGCGCCTGTGAGTCCCACCGCATGTCTTCCGGCCTCGATCTCCCCGCCCGTGAGGCCGCCGATGTCCTCGAAAGCGCCCTCGGCGAATCGCTCGTCGACGACCTCCCGTTCCTCCTTCGTCTCCTCGAGGAAAATCCCTCCGATCGCCGCGCCTCCGCCGTCGCCGCCTTCCTTCGTACTCGCATCGCCTTGCCCGACCTCGCCCCCTTCGCCGAATTTCTCACGCTCACCCTTCGCGCGCTCGATTTGCCCGGTTGGGAGCAACATTGTGCATGGCTCCAATTCGCTCCTGCCGCCTGGCTGCGGGCAGGGGACCGGACGCTCTCCCGTCGCATTTTTCTCGACTGGCTCAAGGAAGCCTCCGATTCCCGCGAACGGATTCGCGGCGCGGACGGCAATCACTTTTACGGTCGCGTCCATCTCCTCATCTACGCTCAAATTTCCGGCCAGACTTGGAGCCATCTCATCCTCACCGGACTCAACGAAGGCGTGTGGCCTCGCGCCTACGAGGCCGAAGCCTTCGGCGCGCGTCACGAACTCGTCGCTCTCAATCGCGAGGCCCGCGTCTTGAATCGATTCGGCACCGGCCAGGGGGGGCAGGGTCAGGGTCATGAAACCGTCCGCGCCGGTCGTAGTCACTGCCTCCTTCCGCTGGAACGTCAGGACCTTGCTCTTCGCGATCTCTGCGCCGCACTCGACTCCACCCAAGTCGCCGCCTGTCTCACTGCATTGTCCACCGACGCCGGAAAAACCCTGCTCCCGTCCGATTTCTTCACCCACGCCTACTTTGCTCAAACGGGTCGCGTTCTTGATGAAGATACGTTTCGCCATCTCGCCAATTCAACCCTCGACTGGACCCAGCGCCATGCGTCCCTGCTCGCTCCCCGCGAACTCTCACACAACCTCCCCCAAATTGCTTCGACGCGCCTCGCCTACGATGCCCGTCGCGACGAGTCCCGTCCCTTCGGCCACTACGAATTCGCTTATGCCGAACCGCCCGCCCGCCCCATCCAACTTTCCTGCAAACGATGGGAAGACGCTTGGAACCATCCCTCCGCCGTCTGGCTGGCGGATATCGTCGGCGTCTCGCCCTGGCCCGAAGGAACGCTCGCCTGGCCGCGTGCCATCGGGACTTGGGTCCATCGCTGGCTCATGACCGGCCTGAAAACCTGTCGCGAGCGCAACGCGGTCGGCGATTTTTCCTCTCTGCTCAACCACGCCGCCGAACGCGAGGCCCATCGCGTCCGCGAACGTGCCCGTGCCGCCGGCATCGATCTCTGTCCCTGGTGGAATCTCGTCTGGGCCGATGCCAAGGCAAAGACCCTCGGCCTCGGCGAAGCGCTTGCTCCCCATCTGCTCGAGTGGCAGGCCCTCTCCGAGTTCCGCCTCCCTCCCGATCTTCGCATCCCGCTCCCCGGTACCACCCACGACGACTTCGCCTTGACCGGTCGACTCGATCTCGTTTTGTTCGAGCCGGGCCTGGCCGCCTCCGCTCCCGAGCGCGGCGACTTCACCGGCTGCGCTTGCTGGGTGATTGATTTCAAGACCGGTTCCGCGTCGGTTCTCAGCTTGAAAAAAATCGCCCAGGGCGTCGGTCTCCAGCCCCTTCTCTATGCTCTCGCCCTGCGCGCCCAAGGTGCGGCCTCGGTCTCCGTCTCGCTCCAGACCTTTGACGAGGCTCTGAAAGAACAGGTCAATCTCGACGAAGCCCTTCAGGAAACAAAAATCTTCCGTTCGCTCGACCTCCTCCATCGCGCCGGGATTTTCGGGATGCGCGCCAATGCCCAAGGCGGCTATGGCTACGCGCCCGTTTATCCAATCGCCACGCGCTTCGTCCCGGGCCATGTTCTCGACACCAAATGGGCGCTCGTCCACGACTCGGAGGGTTCCGCATGAGCGACCTCATCGATCAGTCCGATCGAGACCGCTTCATCGGCGAACAGGGGATCGATATCTCCGTCATCGCCCCGGCCGGTGTTGGCAAGACCCGCTCCATTGTCGAACGCATCGTGCGCCTCGCTCGTCTCCCCGATGCCGAGGCCGTCGATCGCCTGTCGCGTCTCGTCGTCGTGACCTACTCCGTTCGTGCCGCGCAGGAAATGCAGCAACGGGCCCGCCTCGCCCTCCGCCAGGCGGCAGTCTCTTCGCGCGTCCACCGCGCCTTCCAGCGGACCTTCTTCGGCACCATCCACAGCTACTGCGTCCATCTCCTCAACCGCTTCGGCCACTACCTTGGCCTTCCTTCCTCCGTCGCGCTCCTTCAGGCCGACGACGCTCTCTGGAATCGCTTCCTCGTCCGCGGTCTCGGGCAGGGGGCTTTTCCCACTTCCGGCCTCGACGAACTCTGCCACTTCTTCGCCCCTGAAAAACTCTACGCCCTCGGAAAGGAAATCTCTCCCGGCCCGCTCGTCGAAATCGGCCCCTTACCCGACCTCGACGTGCAGCCCGTTCTCCGCTATCGCGACGATTCCCTTCACGCCTCCACCAAGAAAAGCATCGCCAAGGCCCAGACCGCCCTCGCCGACTGGCATCGTGCCTGGGCCATCGGAGATCGCTTTCGATCGCTCCCCGAGTGTCCCACCTCCGAGAAGGCCGCCGATTTCGCCGCTCTCTGGAATCGCTCCCTCGCTCCGCTTCACCAATGGCTGCGCGAGGCCGCCTTTGCCTTCGGTCGCCGCGTGGCCAATGCCTACGAAGCCTTCCGCCTCTCCGAAGCCGTCATGACCTACGACGATCAAGTGCGTCTCGCCCTCCGCGCCCTCGATCTTCCCGCCGTTTGCCGCGAACTAGGCGCCGAAGGCCTCTCCGTCCTTCTCGACGAAGCCCAGGACACCGACCCCCTCCAATTCGAAGCCCTCCTCCGCGTCGCCGGTCTTGGTGAAAACATGACCCGGCTCCCTGGCCAGAATTTCTGCATCGTCGGCGATTTCCAGCAGGCCATCTATGCCCCCCGCTCCGATCTCTCCGTCTACCGCCAGATCCACAACCAGATTTCCGCCGCACCCAGTGGAACCGTCTGCCGACTCCAGGTCACTTTCCGCTGCGACCGTGCCATCATCGACTTCGCCAACAGCATCTTCCCCTCCGTCTTGAACGACATCGCAGGACAGTGCGCCTTCGTCGAACTCGTCCCCCGCGATGAAGCTGGCCTAGGCCAGGTTGTGCGTTGGACCTGTCCTGACGACCTCGCTCCGCCTGCCGGAAAAAAAATCACCGCCGAAATGCGCTCGCGTCACGAGGCCCGCTTCCTCGCGCAGAAAATCCGCGCCCTCGGCCCGTCCGGTCTCGGTGCCGACTCCTGGTCCCAGGTCGCCATCCTCTGTCCCCGCAAAAACTGGCTCCTCGACCTCGAGCGCGAACTCCTCGCCCTCGACCTCCCCGTCCAGCTCCACTCGTCCAACGAGCAGCAAGGCGACCGCACCCCCGCCGCTTGGTTGACCGCTCTCGTTTGGATTGCCGCTCATCCCGAGGACAGCTTCGAAGTCGTCGGTGTCCTCCGCGAAATCTTCGGTGTCTCCGATCACGATCTCGCATCCTTCACTGCGGGCAATGGCGACAAACTCCGCCTCGACCGCCCCGCTCCTACTGCCTCTGGTCCCGTCGAGTCCGCCCTCCAAACCCTGCGCGAAGCCACCCGCGACGCCGACTCCCAGCCCCTCCACGACGTCATCCGCCATCTCGTCGAGAAAACCCAACTACGCGCCCGGCTCCATTCCATCCCGGAATTCCAACTCGAAAATGCCAACCGTGAACTCGACGCCCTCCTCGCCCGCATCGCCGACCGCAGCGCGCAAGGCGTCACGCTCCCCGATCTCGCCCGTGAACTCCGTCTCGGCCTCGACCTCACCAGCCCCGCCGAAGAGGAAACCCGCGACGCCCTTCAGTTGCTCACCTCCCACAAGGCCAAGGGCCTCGAATGGCAGACCGTCGTCGTTCCCTATCTTTTTCGCGCCATCGAATCCAAATCGCTCCCCTATCCCCGTCTCGTCGTCGGTGAGGGGCGGCGCGAAATCGTTTGCCGCGACAAAACCGATTTCGATTCCGAGGTCGGCGACTTCTTCGCCCGGCGCGAAAAACAGCAACTCCAGCGCCTCCTCTACGTCACCTGCACCCGTGCGCGGCATACCCTCCTCCTCATCGACGATGAATCCCTCTTCGTCGAACAAAAGCGCCCCGGCCCATCTTCCGCCGAGTTGCTCGGCTTCCTCGGTGATTCCAACCGCGCCGTCTGGCAAGCTCTCACCGAATCGCTCTCTCCCGCCATCCTTGCTGCTCCGTTATTGGCTTCGGTCGACCCGATCCCAACCGCCTTGCCCGAAGTCTCTCTCGCTGGTCTTGACCACGCCGCCACTCGCGCCAAAGACATTCCCCGTCGCCTTGCCCCTCATGCTCTCGCCCAGCATGGAGCACTCGATGCCGAACCTGCCCTCCGCCACGAGCGCGACGAAAGCACAACACAGGGCTCCGCCGCCAACCCGGGCATCCTCTACGGCACTTGGTGGCACGAAATGGTCGAGTCCATTCCCTGGTCGCAAACGCCCGATCTCTGGCAGCAAAAATTCCTCGCCACCCTGCCCGCTTCGCCTCAGCCCGACCGCGCCCAGCGGGAATGGGAACTCTTCTCCCGCTCCCGCTTGGCCCTCTGGTTGTCCGCCCCCGGTAAACTGATCCAAGTGGAAATTCCATTCCTCTGTCCCGGTCCCGATCGAACCGTCGTCGAAGGCGTCATCGATCTCGCTGTCTTCTCGCCCGACGAATCCCTCTGGCGCGTCGTCGACTGGAAAACCAACTACCTTGGTCCGCAGGGCAGTGCTCCTCTCGTCGATCTCTATCGCAGTCAGGTCCACGCCTATGTCCGCGTCTTGCGCCAAATTCTCTCCGCCCCGGTGACGGGAAGCCTTTACTTCACCCAGACCGCCGGGTGGATCGATATCGATTAGGGTGAGGGAGCCGCAACCGTCACCGCAGTCCCATCGAAAGTAACTTCTTGGTCCACTTTCTGGGTCGATTCCAACCCCACCCCATGTTGAGGTGAAACGAAAACGACCCGGAATGTCCGCGATGTCATAATCCCCGGGAACTGCCCCTGCCGCGCTCCGATCGTCAGCGTTTTGCCCTTCTCGTCCCACGTAAATGGTATCGTCGCATAGACACCCTTCTCGTAATTGTAATTGTCCCCCTCGTCCTCGTAGAGCGTAAACGCTCCGTCGGCTCCACGATACACCCGCAGTTCGATCGGGTCTGCCTTCTCCATCGCTGACTGCACCTCCGGCCCATACGGAATGATCGATCCCGCCCGTACATACAGCGGCAACGTCCCGATCGGAGCCGCCGCCTCGATACTCTGCCCGCCCGGTGTGCTCTCCCCCGTCCAGAAATCGGTCCAACTCGTCCCCGCCGGAAGATAAACCTTCCGCGTTTCCGCTCCCGCCTTCGTCACAGGATTCACCATGATTGCCGGTCCGAACAGATACTGGTCCGGTATATTATAAACTTGGGGATCGTTCCGGAAATCCATCACCAACCCCCGCATCATCGTCGAATTCTCATGCGTCACCTTCCACGCCACCGAATAGATGTACGGTAGCAGGCGATACCGCAGCTTGTCGTACTTGATTAGTATCTTCTCCGTCTCGGGTGAAAACTGCCACATTTCCTTCCCCGGCTTGTCCTTTTTCGTCGGCTCGATCGCATCTCCCGTTGCGTCGCCGTGCACGCGAAACATCGGGCAAAATGCGCTGAACTGGAACCACCGCGTGAACAACTCAGCGTATTTCGGGTCCGCAGCAGCGCCCGCGAAAAATCCCCCCGTGTCCGTGTTCCAATACGGAATCCCGCTCAACGTAAAGTTTATCCCATCCGGAATCTGCTTCGCAAAAACCTCCCAAGTGCCCCGAATATCCCCCGACCACGTCACCGCCGCATTCCGCTGCTGCCCGGCGTAGGCCGATCGCGTTAGAATAAATACTCGCTTGTCGGACTTTTCCTTCCGTTGTCCCGCATAGACCGCCCCCGTATGCATCAGCGGATAGGCATTGAAAACCTCCGCGCCCGGTCCAGCCGCCGTCTTTAACCCGCGGAACTCCCCCCACTTTCCGGTCAGCTCGGGTTCGCTCGCGTCTAGCCACCATCCGTCTACTCCATCCGCGAACAACTCCTTCGACATCTGCCGCCAGTACAACTCCCGCGCCGAGGCCTTGAACGGATCGTACCACACACCCTTCCCCAGTGGATAAACATTAGTAAGAACTTGCGGATAAAGGTCACCTTCATCGCGCAGAGCATCGGCGTTCGAACTGCCCACATCGAACCTCGCCCAAACCGAGATCAGCAGATGGACATTCTCCTCGTGAAGCTGTTTCATCATCCCCACCGGATCCGGATACCGCGTCGCCGCGAATTCATGCGACCCCCATGGGTTCGGGTACCAGTAAAGCCAGTCCTGGATGATCCCGTCGATCGGCACCTGCATCTTGCGGTAACGCATCACCGTCTCCAGCAACTGCTCCTGCGAATGATACCGCTGCTTGCACTGCCAGAATCCCCATCCCCACCGCCCGAACATCGGCACCGTTCCCGTCAACTCCCGATACGCCCCGATCACCTCATCCGGCTCCGGACCGAAAAACACATAATAATCGATCGAGTCCCCAAACTCCGAACTCCACGTCACGCTCGGGTTCGTCGCATCGCCGAACGTCACGTCCGTCACTGCCGGATTGTTCCAAAAAACCCCATAACCCTTCGACGACAGCAGCACCGGCACCGCCACGTCCATGTTCTTCTGCTGCAAATGTACCGTTGTCCCCACGTAATTCATCTCGCCCGTCGGATGCTGCCCCAGCCCGAAAAGTCCCTCACCCGCATCGCGCTCGAATTTTTGACTCACCGTATTCGTCTGCGTCCCGGCCACCGTCGTCGGCGTCAGCATCTTCCCCCCGTCCTGCTCTTCCTGTAAATATATCTTGCCCGTTGCATCCACAAACCGCAGTGCCCCCGTCGCCTTGTTCGCCACCACACTCCCCGTCTCGATCTTCAGCGTCACCGTCTTCTCGTCCTCGCTTTCGCTAAACGCCCCTGCCGCAGGTTCCTGCTCCACCGCAAAACTCTTCGATCCATCCGGCAGTTGCCCCGCTGGATTGTACATCACATGAATCGTCCGGTCCCCGCACACCTGCAACCGCATCGTCCCTTTCTGCATGATCAGTGTCACCCCGTCCCCATTCTTTGTCGTCCCCGTCACCGGCACTGGCGTGGCTCGTAAAAATGGCATGGCTGATAACGCCAGCAACAAAACGAAGGCCTTATCGCATTTGGAAAAAAACATAAATCGGTCCCCACTTGTTAAAAAACCTGACTTCGTTGGACAAAACCCCGTCCAACTCTAACCACCCGGCTCGAACTCATACAACTTCATCTTCTGGGTCACCGCCCGCAAACGCAACGCCCCGGGCACATTCCGCCCGTCCGCTAAAATCTCCCAAATCGTCGTCTCGGCCTCGTCTTTCGAGTCTTCCGTGTAGTCGGGCAACCCCAAAATCTCCCGCTCCACGTTCAGACCCGGATACCCCTCATAGGCCCGGTCGTCCCACACCGCTACCCACCGCACCTGTCGCTTCAGCAAAAGCGCCTCCGCCTCGGGCCACGAGCTTGCCGAATAAAACGCCGCGCTGTCCACAATCCCCGAAATCCCGCAGTGCGAACTCCCGCTCACGATCGGCTGCCCGGAAAAATAGAGCAACCCCGGCGAAAGCCACCACGGCGCCATGATCCCTCCCGGCTCGTCGATCGACCGGGAAATCCGCGCCAGTTCGATCGAAGGTTGGTTCGCCGGATTCTGCTGCATCACCACCTCGATATAGGCCCGGTTTGCCACCGCCAGTCCCATCGCAAATATCCCCGCAACCACCGCCCGCGACCACCGCACCGGCCCGTCCTGGCAAAATCTCACCAGCAAAAAAAGCTCCCCCAGGTTAGCGTAATAAATCCAGCGCCGTTGATACGCCGCCAGCACACCCAGCACCGCCGTCAGCAGGATCAGGAACAAATCCGTCCTCCTTTCCCCCACTCGACGCATCAATCCCCACGCTACAAAAGGCAGCACCACAAACCCCAGCGTCATTTGCCGGATGAAAACCGCAAAGTCCAGTCCCTGCCATTCCGCCACTGTCGCCAGCCACCGCCCTAACGCCTCCCGGTATTCCGGTGGTGGATTGAAAACGTGCACACCTTCCACCAGCCACGCCACCAGCATTGTCACACCAAAGCTCGCCAGAAATCTCGGATTCTCCCGCCGACGCGCTATCAGATTGAATACCACCAGCAAGATCACCACCAGCACCGGCTCGTAAAGCGAAGTCCAGCACGCCAGCCCCCAAACCACTCCTGCCACCGTATGCCACACCCGCTTCGGCGTTAGTTCCGCATGCCATCGCTCGTACTCCGCCGTCAACGCTACCGCCATCAGCACCAGAATCAGCGATTGATGCCGCGGTCTTCCGAACGCCGTCCCCCAGATCAATGCGGGCAGCGCCGCCGAGCCGATCAGGAATAGAAACCGCCCCATCGCGTTGAATTCACGGGAACGAAAAAATATCCAGAAACCCACCATCCCCACCCAAAGGGCAGGGGACACCAGCGCTCCTGCCCAATCCAAAGGATATCGCGTCACCAACCGCAACGGCTCATACAGCGCCAAAATAACGTAATCGAACGGTGCCGTCGTGCTCGGCGTCAGGCCCTCCGGCCAGTTCTCCACCGTAAAATGATTCTGGATCAGCCCCTTGCGCGCCAGAATCCGTTGTACCCGTGCAAGTTGAGAATAACAATCCGCCTCCACCGCCCATGGCCGCAACACCGCCGGATTCTGCGTCGTGTCCGGCTGCAACCACTCCCGGGCCGAAATCCCTCGCAACCACAAACCATACCCGAGCACAACCAACCCCAGAATGGCAAGAGCGGCCAGTATCGGCCTGCGAAAACGGTTCACCGTCTCATTTAAATCTGTCCTCCCAACCTTGTCGAGAGACCTCTATCTCAATGGCTGCTACTCGCGTAAGCCAACTGGCTTGAAACCGTTGTAAACACGCCTTTTACTTCCTTGCCCAAATCAATCAAGACGGCAATAGCGACGACAGAAACAAACGCCAAAATCAGGGCATACTCCACGAGAGTTTGACCCTTTTTACGCTGTAGGTGCCGCATGATCCGGCTCCCACCCTCTTTAAGAATTGTCCTCAGTAGCATAATGTTCCACGTATTTACATTAAAACGGAAAATAGTCAAAAGAAAAATAGTTGTTTATATGTAAAGCCCAACTTCTTTTAACGCAATTCGTCTCTCTCGTTGGAAAATATCTTGCCTACGACAACGGCAATCCTTCGTTATTACCTACTTAACAAAATATGCACATACCTTTCGGCTTTATACAATCTCGACGTTAATCCCTCCAGAACCAAGTCGAGCACGACGGGACCCGCTGACAATGGGGCCTGATTTTCCGAAAAATCATCAGCCGAATTTCCGATCTTAGCCCCATTTGACCTATCAGACCCATGATTTCACCTGAATTCTGACGAAAAATTTAGATGCGCTTGCCCTGCCTGGCCTTCTCCCTCTTCGCTTTTATACAACGTATATTGTGCGAAGTCATTTGAGGGCCTTTAACCCGGTGGCCACGCCAGCGCTCGCCCACCTAATAAGTGCACATGCAGATGCGCCACGCTCTCCCCAGCATCCGGCCCGTTATTGATGACGAGCCGAAAACCGCTCTCCTTCAGACCCTGCTCTTCCGCTATTTTCTGTGCGACGAAAAGCAGGTGCCCCAACAAAGGCTGATCCTGCTCCGTGCTCGCGGAAATCCGCTCAATCTCTTTCTTCGGAATAATCAAAACGTGGACCGGTGCTTTGGGTTGGATATCGTGGAATGCGAGACATTGATCGTCTTCATACGCAATCCTGGCCGGGATTTTACCCGCGATGATCTTGGAAAATATCGTACTCATTCCCAATTTTGACCCTCTTGCATCATCCTCGGCAAGCCTTAAGGACAAACCTGTCCAAACCTTCCCCTGCCCGCCTTCATGCCCCTCCTGACTAAAACTGCCTTTCAAATCTGGTTAACCCGTCCCCAATTCCATTAATTCGGTCTAAAACTCAGCTTACCGCCACCAGCGAAACGGCGCTCACCCCCCCCGCCTGCATCTTCTCCCGCAGACCCGGAAAAGTTGCCAGCGCCGGATCGTCCTTGATCAGCTTGCCCGCCTCCGCTCGTGCCCTCACCAGTAGCTCGAAATCGCTCTCCAGGCTCGCAAAGCGCAACGGTGGCAACCCGCTCTGCTCCGTCCCGAAAATATTCCCCGGCCCGCGAATCTTGAAATCCTCCTCCGCGATACGGAACCCGTTGCACGTCTCCTCCATAATTTTGAGCCGTCGCCAACTCTCCAGACTCCGCGTCTCCCCCACCAGCACGCAATAGGAAAGGTGCTCCCCTCGCCCAATCCGCCCCCGCAACTGGTGCAACTGCGCGAGCCCAAATCGCTCCGCATTCTCGATCAGCATCACCGTCGCATTCGGCACATCCACCCCCACTTCCACCACCGATGTCGCCAAAAGCACGTCGATCTCCCCTGCCCGAAAAGCCGTCATCGTCCGCTCCTTTTCCTCCCCGCTCAGTTGCCCGTGCAACAAACCTAGCTTCACCTTCGGCAGTAAGGTTTGCAGCCGCTCGAACTCGGCCTTGACCGACTTCGCCTCCACCTTCTCCGATTCCTCCACCAGCGGATAAATCACATAGGCCTGTCTCCCCTCCCCGATCTGCGCGGCCAGAAACGCCCAGAACTTGTCCAGTTCCTTCACCGTCCGGCACTTCGTCACGATCGGCTGCCGCCCCGGCGGCAACTCGTCCAAAATCGAAACATCGAGGTCCCCGTAAAGCGTCATCCCCAGCGTCCGCGGAATCGGCGTCGCCGTCATCACCAGAATGTCCGGATTCTCCCCCTTCCGGCTCAGCGCCAGCCGCTGCAAAACGCCGAACTTGTGCTGCTCGTCGATCACAATCAGCCCCAGCTTGTCCGCCGCATAGCCGTCGTAGAGCAACGCATGAGTGCCGATCACCACCGAGCCGACCGTCTTCACCGTCGGCGCGCGCTTGAACAGATCGAGTTCCCCGCCCTGCAACCGGTCGACTTTTTTCCCCTTCGTGTTGCCGGTGAAAAGATCGACCCGCACCCCGAGCGGTTCCAGCCAGCGCCGGACATTCAGCGCGTGTTGCTCGGCCAGGATTTGGGTCGGCGCCATCAACGCCGCCTGCTCGCCCGCTTCGACCGCCTTCAGCATCGCGTAGATCGCCACCAGCGTCTTCCCCGCCCCGACATCTCCCTGGAGCAGACGGTTCATCGGTGGTCCCTGCCCGAGGTCGCTATCGATTTCTCCCATGACCCTTCGCTGCGCGTTCGTCGGCGCGAAAGGTAGCGCTTCCATCCAGCGTTTGGCGAGATCGCCCTGCATTCCCGGACGCCGCCGGTGCGCCGTCACCCGCGACAATCGCCGCAGCGCCACCACGCATTGGAGCACGAAAAACTCGTCGTAAGCCAGCCGCTGCCGGGCCGCTTCCTCCGCCTGCCACGAGTCGGGAAAATGAATGAGCCGGAACGCCTCCTCCCGCCGCATCATCTCCTTCGGTGCGGGATAGAATTCCGGTGCGGCGAAGAGCGTGCGCTGGGTCGCCTCGAACATGAGCCGCCGCATCGCCGTCTGCGGTAGCCCTTCCGTCAGCGGATAGATCGGCACGATCCGGTCCGAGTGGATGAAGGAATAGCTGTCGTCCTCGATCGGCTCGAACTCCGGGAACATCATCATCGAGGTGCCGGACTTGCTCTTGCCCAGCTTGCCGTGGAGGAAGACCTCGCGGCCGACCGTCAGCATCTTGACCAAGGCGTAGAGCTTCCCGTTCAGGAACCAGCAGCCGCGGACGAGGTCCTTCTTCGCCGTGACCGCCGCCGGTCCGACCATGATTTCCAGGACCGCCCGGCCCCGCCACCGGGTGGTCTTGGCGGAATGGATCTTCCCCCGGACGGTCAGGAACTGCCCCGGCTCGACGGTGCGGGGCGCAGCGAGATGCCGCCGGTCCTCGTAGCGGCGGGGGACGAAATGGAGGAGGTCGTCGTGGGTGATGAGCCCCAGCCTGGCCAACTGCTCGGCCCGCTGTGGGCCGATGCCCGGCACGGAAGCCAGCGGGGCGGAGGGGGCAAGGGGGGAGTCGGGCATGTGGGTTCCATCGATGGCACAAAAATGTGCTAGATGGCCTATAAGATTAGGTCAGACTGGCGATTTTGGCCAGAGGAGCGATTTTAGCAAACAGGGCAGACGGATCTGAATTTGTGGTTTCAGGCGGGTTTCGGCCTTCTTCCTCTTTTTCGTCCGGCTGGGCGTGAGGCTTGGGCGGGTAGGCGCTGCCGGGTGCGACGGATGATTTCATCGGCAGAGGCGTCGGTCAATGTTACGTAGCGTCCCTTTTCCCAGGTTTGGTGTTCAGAGGAGGTTGGCGGAGGCGGAATCACGGGCGCTCTCGGTTACAATCGTGTTGCCGATCAAGGGGTCAGTTGCCGAGTTTACGCAACCAGATCGAGCCGCCCGGATTCACCAGGCAAAGCGGCATCTTTTCGCGGAAGAAATCCGGGTGAAAGTGTTCGAGGAACGTGTTGAAGAGCACGATCTCGAAGGCGCGATTGTACTGAAGGAACGCGCGCAGCAAGTAGGCCTCCGACCAACTGAAGCCCGATTCGATCCATTGCGGCTGGTACTCGAAGCCGTTGAAGATATCGTGGATGTGGATGAGGACGCCCGGCTTGAGCGCGGGCAGAATTTCGAAGAGGTAGTAATTGACCTCGCTGCCGACGCGACAGACATGGCTCGAATCGATGAAGAGGATGTCGTTTTCGTTCAGCTCGCGGAAAAAATCGAGAGGCACGTCCTGTAATTTTTTCTCGTGGCATTTGATCGTGGCGCGATCGCCGGGGAAAAGGAGCGAGTAGAGCCGCTCCGGGTACGGCTCGATCAGGTCGACTTGGATCTTGCCGTCGAAGAAGCGGTCGTTCGTATCGAAAATGACGCAGGAGGAGAATCCGGAACCGGCCTCGACGATACGCCGGGGACGGTAATGCCGGATCATGGAATAGAGAAAAATCGCGTCCGAGTGGCAGTAGAAGCGGTTGTCGAAATAATAGCGCAGACCGGCCTGCTTCTCCGCCGAGAAAGGCTGCTCCGGGTAGTAACCGCTCAGGACCTGGAGGAGTTCGAGTTGTTCCTTTTCCCGCAGGTCGATAGCGGGCAGAGTCCGGCGGTCCGGATTAAAGATGCGGCCGGCCGAGGCCTTGACTTCGTTGAGGTCGGCGATTGGCGAATAAAAGTGGCCGGGGGGAACGTGGAGCTTGTATTTCGCGTAGCCCGATTTCCTGGCGACGTATTGGAAGAGACTCGAACGAGCGATGGAACGGATCAGGAATTTTTTGAGTTTCTTCATTCGGATGCCGGGGACTTGCTTGAACGCAAGCGGACAAATTTGCGCATTCCGCCGGGGAGGTCAATGCGGGAAGGCAATGCGAAGAGGGATCGGTTCCCGATCACCATGCACGCTCTCCGATTAAGAAACGGGCAAGACCTCTTCCAAAACTTATGACTTCACTGTTCTGGAGAATGGAGATGGTTTAGCGGAGTCGAAAGATCAGCTCCCCTGAGAGGTTCGAACATTCTCTGGAGGCTGATCCTTCGACTTCGCTCAGGATGACGGTTCGTTTTTTTTGGGGTGGGATGACTCGCTGCGCTCGGGTTCCGTCGCACGGAGTGCGAGGGCTACCGACGGAGAGTGGGTCAGGCGGGAGGCTGACCCTCCCCTGGTAGCTCGACTGCCGCTAGAGGAAAGGCAGGCGGCGAGTAAGTCTATGACATGCGAGTTTTTTTGAGTTAGATTTCGCGGCATGGCTTTCTCCTCGATGCGCGAATTTGCGGCCAAACTGGAAAGCGTGGGAGAACTGGTGCGGATCGTGGAGCCGGTGCGGACCGAACTGGAGATCACGGGGCTGGCCAATCGCGAGATGAAGTCGCCGGGCGGGGGCAAAGCGTTGCTGATCGAGAAGCCGGTTTTGCCGTCGGGGAAGATTTCGGCGTTTCCGGTGTTGATCAACGCGTTCGGTTCCGAGAAGCGCATGGCGCTGTCGCTCGAGGTGAAGCACGTCGACGAAGTCGCTGACCAGATCGCGTTTTTGCTCAAGGCCAAGCCGCCGAAGTCGCTCGGCGAGGCTTGGGACCTCCTGCGCGCGGGTTTCGATGCGATGCATGCCAAGCCGGCGCGCGTGCGCACGGGGCCGTGCAAAGACGTCATCGTGCGGCTCGACCAGGATGCAACGGACTTCGACCTGACTTCCCTCCCCGCGCTA
>CAJCII010000154.1 GCA_903970335.1 Bacteroidota bacterium
CGGCGAGTTCTTCCGCTTCCGGGTCGACCACCCTCGTCCTCCTCCGCTCCGTCGATACCCCCGACCTCCACCAACCCATTCTCCCATCCCGTCCCGCCTCCGCCCCTGTCGCCGCGCAAACGACTCCCACCCTCCCAGCGCCCAAGCCGCTCGTCGTCGCCACTAAACTCGCCGCCACCGCGCCGCCGCCAGCTTCTCTCGCCCTCGAGATGAACCCGAACGCCAACGTGCGCGACCTCCCTCCCGATCCGCTCCTTTCCCCCGACCCCGCCCCGCACCTCAACGACCAGTCCGGCATTGTCTTCATCCTCGACATCTCCGGCAGCATGTACGAACCTTTCTCCGGTACCACGCGACTCGCCCTTGCCCGCCAGGCCATCGCCACCCGCATCCGCGCCCTCAAGGACGGCACCCCTTTCGCCCTCACCGTCTACGGCGAAACCGCCCAAAACAGCGGCCCCCTCATCGCCGCCAGCGACGCCACCCGCGACGCCGCCATCCGTTTCCTCTCGCGCGAAATCGACTGCGGTGGCGGTACCGACCTCCCTGCGGGACTCGAATCCGCCTCCCAGCTTGGCACCGGCAGTCTCGTCGTCGTCAGCGACGGCGACCTCAACATCGCCCAATACGTCCTCAAGGCCGAAGCCGCCCGCATCCTCGGACCAAAAGGCCATTGCCCCGCCCTCACCGTTATTGGCATTTATCCCCGCCCTAACACGGAAGACGGACGCCTCCTCGAAAGCCTCGCCGACGAACAGGGCGGCACCTACCGCGCCGAGCGCTTCGACGGCACCGAACTCGTCACCACTGGCCCCGTCAAACCCGACATCGCCGCACCTTAAATCTTTCCCGCCACCAGCGTCAACCGCCGCCAGTACCAGACAATCTTGCCGTCCTCTTGTCCGATCTTGAACAACTCCCGCACCGGTGCGGGCGCTTTCGCCAGCATCTCCAGAACCTTCTTCCGATTCTCCGGCGGCGTATTCGCCACGTTGAAGTACCAGTTCAGGTCCGGCTGCTTGAGCGTCTCCACCTGGCTGTGCGTCACCGTCAGGCCATAGTAAACGCACCACTTTCGCCACGTATTCGGCGTCACATAACTCACATGGCTCGGGTCGCGCAGCTTGTCCACCGCATTCATCCACTGGAACGCATCCACCTGGTCGTCCGGCACCGTCCCGTCGATCAACACCAGGTACCCGTAGGTCTTCAGCACCCGCGCCGTCTCCTTGATGAACGTCTCCGGCGAACTGAAGTGGTGCGCCGCCAGGCGGCACGTCACCAGCCCGAACGTGTTGTCCTCGTAAGGAATCGACTCCGCCGAGTGCTGCTGAAAATTGATCGTCACCGCCGCCTCCGTCGCCAGCTTCGCCGCCTCCGTCAACATCGCCTGCGAAAGATCCGTCGCCGTCACGTTGAACCCGCTCTTCGCCAGGTAAATCGCCGTATGCGCGTTCCCCGTCGCCACATCCAGCGCGAAAGTCCCCGGACGGAACTTCAGCGGCACCACCGCCTTCTCCACATCCGCCACGTCCGCCAGAATGTGCGACTTCCCGTACTGCCCCGCCCGGTCGCTGACCTGCTCCTGCGACGCCAGTTGAATATCGTCCAGTGCGCTCCGGAAATTCCCCCCCCGCATCCGCGTGTACCACGCCTCCAACATCAGCGCATTCTCCGACAACGCCGTATTCCCCGGAAAAAGAAAATTCCCGATCACCCCGCACAGCGCGTAGTCCGCGTAAACCGGCTGCGCCCCCGTCAGGAACGACTGGTTTGCCAGGATCATCTCGAACGGCTGCACCGCCCGGTAAAAACCCTCGATCAACTGCGGCAACTCCGCCGCCCATTTCTCCAGGCAACCCACTCCGAATTTCCGCTCCTTGTGCCGCCGGTGCAGCCCCCGCTCCACATCGTTCCTGATCCAGTGACTCCAATTCGCGTCGCACACCTTGAACGAATACGACTCGCACTCGTTCTCGATATAGTTCAGCAAAATCCGCTGCACCCCTTCCACCTCCGCCGGGAACAGCTTCATCAGCGGTGCCAGGTTATCGATGTACCGCGGCACATCGTCCCCCGTCGGACTCTTGTCGAAAATAACATCGTGGCTGAACAGATCCTCCAGCACTGGCACCTGGTAATACTCCCCCTTCGTCAGCGCGATCACCGGCGTCGGATCCCCCACATTCAGATCCGCCACCTCATGCGGCACTCCCGAGTGCTTCAACACCATCGCAATCGGAATACAATACGGACTGTAGGCGTACTGATAAAGTCTGACTCGGGCAGGCGTCTCCATCCCCCCAACTTAGACCACCCCGCCCCACTGGCAAGGCAGGACAAATCCAACCGAATATCACATTGAGCCTTGGATATTTTCCTTCTGCCACTGCCTTCGGCATTGGTGTATCCAAGTTAGAAGGGCTTGTTCAAATCCAATGTCATGACCCAGTCGGGCGCTCTCACTTTCACGCCATTTTTTGATCGCCTCATTTTCTTTGAGACAAGATTGATAGAGGCGACCTGCATCGTCCGAATCGCCTGACATCCCAGCGGTCGTTGTCCTCGGCGGCTTTGGAGGTCCACCTGCAAAAGCCGGTTTTGCCCGCGGAGTTAAGTCGTCTTCAGGAGTACTCATTTCCTCTTTTAAAAAAGCCCCACAGCGAAGTTGCAGCTGTGTTAAACTAACTCCTCGCGCTTGTTGCGCAACGTCCTCCTCATGTCCCTCCTGTCTAAAACCTCCCCTCCCCAATTCCGTAAATTTGGTCAATTTGGTAATTCCGTCACTGCCTCCATCCAAAAATTCCGTAATTCCGTTAATTCCGTCAAAAAAAATCCCCTCAGTAATTCCGTCGAAAATCTGCTACGCTAGTTCGAGTGCACCCCCTACTCCTCGACCTCCCCCCCGAAGCTTGGGACCTCGGCCCCGAACCCGACTACCGCCGCAAGCAAGTCGCCGAATGGCTCTACCACAAACGCGCCGCCTCCGTCGCGGAAATGACCAACCTCCCCGCCGCCCTCCGCCGGAAACTCGATGCCACCTACGACCTCGCCGCCCTCAAGCTCGCCAAACTCCAGGGCTCCCACGACACCACCCGCAAACTCCTCTGGGAACTCCGCTCCGGCGACTACATCGAAAGCGTCCTCATCCCCGCCTCCCCCGACCTCTTCGGCGAACGCTCCGACCGCTTCACCCTCTGCCTCTCCACCCAGGTCGGCTGCGCCTACGGCTGCAAATTCTGCGCCAGCGGCCTCGAAGGCTTCAAACGCAACCTCACCCCCGGCGAAATCGTCGCCCAGATCGTCGAAACCGAACGCCACACCAAGACCCGCATCAACAACCTCGTCTTCATGGGCATGGGCGAACCCCTCGCCAACTACGCCAACCTCCTCCAGGCCCTCGCTATCATCAACGCCCCCTGGGGCCTCGGCCTCGGCGCCCGCCACATCACCGTCTCCACCAGCGGCCTCGCCCCCCAAATCCGTCTCCTCGCAGAACAGCCCCTCCAGATCCGCCTCGCCCTCTCCCTCCACGGCGCCTCCGACGACGTCCGCCTCAAAATCATGCCTGTCAACCGCAAGTACCCCCTCGCCGAACTCCTCGACGCCTGCGCCGAGTACCAGGAGAAAAAGCGCAAAATGATGACCCTCGAGTACATCCTCATCGACGGCGTCAACGACTCCCTCGACCAGGCTACCCTACTCGTCAAACACGCCCGCCGCCTCCACGCCAAGGTCAACCTCATCCCCTACAACACCGTCGACGGCCTCGACTGGCGCCGCCCCTCCGACTTCGTCATCGACCGCTTCGCCGCCGTCCTCCACGCCGCCAAAATCACCGCCACCGTCCGCCGCGAAAAAGGCCACGACATCGACGCCGCCTGCGGCCAGCTCCGCCTCAAACAACTCAAAGCCGCCGCCTGAAATCGCTTTGAAATATGTCTATCGTTGGCCAGTGGAAAACGTTTTGGAGCAGTCGTGATGGCGACTTTCCGGACGATTCTTTGCCGATAGTGTACACCTCCACCGGAGAACATATTCAAGAATTTCGGCATCCCGATGGCGGCAAACCAATAAAAACCGTGATGAAGTGCGAATACTATGAAGAGGAGAAAGTCCGACATCATCTGCCCCCTGATCGGATAATAGAGTTCACCTACGTCATCGACGATGACGACGTCCTCACGGTTACTAATCCTCAAGGCCACGTCTGGAAACTTAGAAGAGTGGTTGCACCATTACCTGAATCGTAGCCACCCGAGCGCAGCGTCCCGATCCTCAAACAGTCCGTCCTATCCAAAACCTCCCCTCAAAAATTCCGTTAATTTGGTCAATTTGGTAATTCCGTCATTCATCTCCCCTGGCTTCCCCCCATCCTGTTAATCTTGTTAATCCTGCCCAAAAACTCAGTCTCCCCTCCACACC
>CAJCII010000155.1 GCA_903970335.1 Bacteroidota bacterium
CTTGCTCCTCGCCCCGTTGGCCTTCCTTGCCTTCACCCAAGCCCGTCGCGCCCGCCGCTAAATCGGCAAAATCCCCCTCCGCCGCAAGCTTTTTGGCCATTTCGGCCCTCACCTGCTTTTCCTCCCAAAAGTCAACACCCCAACCGACTCTCCCCCAACGCCTTCCACTCAATGCCCACTCTGACCTAATTTAATAGCACATTTAAGCCCGGTTAACCCCCGCCTCCGCCCCGCTGCTGCCACCGCTTCCCCTTCTGCCGGGTCACCTGGGTCGTCGCCCTCAGCCCGTACCGCGCCCCTCCCAGAAACCCCTCCAGCCGCCCCTTGAACTCCCCCGTCCACGCCACCCCATAATGGTCCGCCGGGGCCAGCTCCACCCGGGCGCTCTCCCCCCGCGAACAGACCAGCCGCAGCTTCACCGGCCCCGGCGCGTCCATCACCAGCTCCCGCAACTGCGCCCACCGCGCCGGCTCCAGCCAGTCCTCCAGCGGCAGGTACAGCACCAGCTCCCGCAGCAGCTTCTCATGTGCCTCCGCCAGCCACAGCACCTCCACCGCCCGCAGCTTCGGCTGGTCCTCCCTCCGGTCCAGTTGCCCCGACACCACGATGACCTCCCCGGCATTCAGCGGGCGCGGCAACGCCGCATACGTGTCCGGAAACACCAGCACCTCCAGCGACCCCGTCTGGTCCTCGAAGGTCACCCGCGCCCACGGCTTCTTGTCCTTCTGGGTCGTCCGAATCTCCACCTTGGTAATCAGCCCGCAGAGCCGGGTATCGATCTCCCCGTTGACCTCCCCCAGTTGCGCCACCGTGTGGAGCTGGAACGCGGCGAGGTCGTGGGCATAGTCGTCCAGCGGGTGCCCGGTGATGTAGAACCCGAGCAGTTCCTTCTCGTACCCGAGCCGCTCCCGCAGCGACCAGTCGGGCACGGCGTTCGTCTTCGCTGAGGCGGTGGACTTCTTCGCGGCGGGCTCCATCGGCCCAAGCAGATCGAGCAGCGACGACTGACCCGCATCCCGGTCGCGGGCCTGGGCGCTGGCCTGCGCGAGCGCGCCATCGATCTGCGCCACCAGCTCCGCGCGGTTCGGCCCGAAGTCGTCGCACGCTCCCGACTTGACCAGGCTCTCGAGGAGCTTCTTGTTGAACGCCCGCGACTCGACGCGGGAGCAGAGATCGTGGAGATCGCGGAACGGCCCGCCCTTCTCGCGCGCAGCGATGATCAATTCCACTGCGGCCTGCCCGACGTTCTTGATCGCCGAGAGACCGAAGCGGATCGACTTCTCCTTCACGGTAAAGACGCTGCCGCTTTCGTTCACGCTCGGCGCGAGCACGGCGAGGCCCATCCGTTTCGCCTCCGCGACGAACTGTGCGATCTTGTCGGTGTTGTCGAGTTCGTTGGAGAGAAGCGCCGCCATGAACTGGACCGGGTACCGCGCCTTGAGCCAGGCGGTCTGGCAGGTGATCACGCCGTAGCAGGCGGCGTGCGCCTTGTTGAAGCCATAGCCTGCGAATTTATCGAGCACGTCGAAAAGCTGGTTGGCCTTCTCGGCCCCGATCTTGTTCGTCTTCGCACAACCCTCGACGAAGATGGCGCGTTGCTTGGCCATTTCCTCGGGCTTCTTTTTTCCCATGGCGCGGCGAAGCACATCGGCGCCGCCGAGCGTGTAACCGGCGAGGATTTGCGCGGCCTGCATGACCTGCTCCTGGTAGACCATGATCCCGTAGGTTTCCTTGAGGATCGGTTCGAGCAGCGGATGGTCGTACTCGGTCGCGACCTTGCCCGATTTACGGTCGGCGTAGAGCGGGATGAATTCCATCGGGCCGGGGCGGTAGAGCGCACCGATCGCGATGATGTCCTCGACGACGCGGGGGCGGACACGGCGACAGACGTCACACATGCCGGGGGACTCCACCTGAAAGAGGCCGACGTTATGCGCGCGGCTGAGCAGCTCGAAAGTTTCGGGGTCGTCGAGGGGAATTTCGAGCGGGTCGATCTTTTTTCCCGTGGTCTGTTCGATGAGGCGCAGGGCGTCCTGGATAACGGTCAGTGTCTTGAGCCCGAGGAAATCCATCTTGAGCAGGCCGAGTTCGCCGAGCGGCTCCATCGAGTACTGGGTGACGATGCCGTCGTGGTCGTCGAGGGTGAGCGGGACGTAGTCGGTGAGGTCGCGGTCGGAGATGACGACGCCGGCGGCGTGGACTCCGGCCTGGCGCGAAACGCCTTCGAGGGTGAGGGCCGAGTCGATCACGTTTTTGGTGACTTCCTCCTCGTCGTAGGCGCGCTTGAAGTCGGGGCTTTCGGCGAGCGCTTTTTCGAGCGTCATCTTCGGATCGAAGGGAATCATCTTGGCGAGACGATCGGCCTCGCCGTAGCTGAGGCCCATGACGCGACCGACATCGCGGATGGCCATTTTTGCGCCGAGTGTGCCGAAGGTAATAATCTGGGCGACGGAGCGTTCGCCGTATTTTTTGCGAACGTAGTCAATCACCTCGGGACGGCGGTTATAGCAGAAATCGACGTCGATATCGGGCGGGGAGATGCGCTCAGGATTAAGGAAGCGCTCGAAGAAAAGGCCGTAGTGGAGCGGGTCGAGATCGGTGATGCCAAGCACGTAGGAGATCAGGCTGCCCGCCGCGCTGCCGCGTCCGGGGCCGACGGGAATCCCATTGCGTTTCGCGTAGTCGATGAAATCCCAGACAATGAGAAAGTAGCTGGTGAAGCCGGTTTTCGAGAGGACGCCCAGCTCGAAATCGAGACGCTGGCGGAGCGCGGGTTCCTCGGCGCGCGGACCGAAACGGCGGACCAGACCTTCCTCGCAGAGGCGGCGCAGGTAGCCCTCGCGGGTCTCGCCTTCCGGCACGGCGTAGGCAGGGAATTTGTTCTGGCCGAGCTCGATCTTGAGGTCGCACTTATCGGCGATTTCGAGGGTGGTGGCGAGAGCTTCGGGCACTTCGCGGAAAAGCGCGGCCATCTCCTCGGTGGTCTTGAGGTAGAATTCGGGGCCGCTGTAGCGCATCCGGTTTTCGTCGTTGATCTTCGCGCCGGTCTGGATGCAAAGGAGGACGTCGTGGGCCGAGGCATGTTCCTTGCGGACGTAGTGGACGTCGTTGGTGGCGACGATCTTGAGGTCGAATTGCCTGGCGTACTTGAGAAGCTCGGCGGCGACGAGGTGTTGCTGGGCAATGCCGTGATCGGCGATCTCGAGGTAGAAATCGCCGGGGGCGAAGATGTGCTTGAAGGTGTCGATGGACTGCTCGGCTTCCTTCATTTTGCCCGCGAGGATGTGGCGGGCGACTTCGCCGGCGAGGCAGGCGCTGGTACCGATGAGGCCGTCGCTATGCTCGGCGAGGATTTCCTTGTCGATCCGCGGCTTGTAGTACATGCCCTCGAGGTGGGCGGCGGAGACGAGCTTGACGAGGTTGTGGTAACCGGTCTCGTTTTTGGCGAGCAGGAGAAAATGGGTGGAGGCTTCCTTGGCGCTGTTGGCCTTGCGGTCCTTGCGACTGCCGGGGGCGAGATAGACTTCGCAGCCGATGATCGGTTTGACCCCGGCCTTGCGGCATTCCTTGTAAAATTCGATGGCGCCGAAAAGATTGCCGTGGTCGCTCAGGGCGAGGGCGGGCATTTTGAGTTCCGCCGCGCGTTGGGCGAGTTCCGGGATGCGGCAGGCTCCGTCGAGGAGGCTGTACTCGGAGTGGACGTGAAGATGGACAAAGGTTTCCGGCGCGGACACAGGTCTAATTTAATGCCGATTCGCGGACGGGCGAGGAGAAACGAACGGTACACCTATTTATACACTTCGCGGCGGTGACGCGCTCGGTTAACGCGAACGACCCGTATCGCATCGGCAATCTGATAAATCACTCGATCGTCTCCCACTCGAATGCGCCAGTCATCGTCTCCTCCAACCAGTTTGCGGCATCCGGGCGGTCGTGGATCGGATGCCAACTCCAGGATGGATGCAGTCACGCGGCGGTGGATCGGGGGAGACAAGCGATCCATGTTCTTTTTCCGCTCTACGCTCAATGGCGACTTGATCCACGCCGTTTCTTTTCTTTGACGTAATCGGAAAAAGGACGATACGTGACACCCTGAAGCCGGTTTTTTTGCAACCACTTCAAATCGGCGACATCTTCGACCCGTTCCAGCAATTCCTCGTACTCGGCCAGAGGTAAAATGACGGCGGTGGGTTGGCCGCTTTTGTAGATCATTTCGGGTTCCTTGATTTTCATCGGGCACTCCTGTGCTTCGTCTTGGTCGGAGCAAAGACAGATGGAAAACGATTGGGACTCAACCGGCAAAGACGACGGCAAGAGCGTTGTTCATGCCATGGAGCAGGAGGGGCAGACGCAGGGAACCGGTCTTGAGTTTGACCCAGCCCAAAATGAGCCCGCCGCCGAAGAGGGGTAGGGCGTAGAGCACTTGAAAGTGCATCAAGGAGAAGGCGAAGGCGGTGACGACGACCGTGACTTTTCCGGAATAGCGTTTTCTCAAGGCATCGAAAAGGTAGCCGCGAAACATGACTTCCTCCGCCGCGGGGAAAATCAGGGCGACGGTAAGGTAGGCCAGCCAGATGGAATCGTGTTTGGTTTTGCCGACGAGGAGTTGCGTGGACTGCAACGGCATCGGCTCGTGCATGACGCAGTAATAGATAAGGGAATTGGCGCCGCCGACCGCGACGAAGACGAGGCAGGAGCCGGCAACGTATAGGAGCAGGGTCTTCCATGAACCGATGGGCGGGTTCCAGAAGCGGCTGCGGTGCGGGCCGAAGGTGGAGGCAACGACCGGCAGCGCACTGCAAAGCAGAATGGAGAGAATCAGGCTCTCGGCGGTGAGGAATTTTCCAAAGATAAAGATCGCGACCAGCGAAGCCATCTGGCTTTCCAGGTAAAAGAAAAGCCAGCCGAGCGCGACGGAGAGTTTCGGCGGAGCCTCGGGCGACAGAAAGCTGTAAGAGAAAAGGACGAAGCCGCTTCCGAAATAGATTACGGCCAGAAAGACGAAGAGTGCCGTGAGTTGAAGGCGGAAGATCGACAGGAGGAGCGAGAGATCGAGCGGAGCGGCATCGGGGTTTTCGAAGAATGCCTTGAGGCTGGCGAGGGCGAGGGACTGCTGGAGTTGTTTGTCCTGCGGAAGCCCGGTCAGTGCCTTTCGATACCAGTCGAGCGCTACCTGCGAGTCCGGTTTTACGCCCAGGCCCTTTTCGTACATGTAGCCAAGGCCCCATTCGCCGTAGTGATTGCCCTGCTCGGCGGAACGGTAGTACCAATTAAAGGCCTCCCGACTGTCGCGGGTCACGCCCAGGCCGTCTCGATAAAATAATCCCAGGTAGTGTTCGGCGGTTGGATCGTCCTGCTGGGCGGCACGATAAAACCAGGCGAAGGCATCCCGATCGCTCTGGGGGACGCCGACCCCTCGATAGTAAAGAATGGCCAGGTTGCTTTCCGCTGAGGCATGGTCTTGCTTTGCGGCCTTGAGGTACCATGAGGCGGCTTCCGTCGAGTCTTTCGGGACGCCAAGACCATTACTCAGCAAATACCCCAGAGCAGTCTCGGCCGAGGCGTTTCCTTGCTCGGCGGCGAGACGGTACCACCCGACTGCCTTGGCCATATCGCGGGTTTGGACCGGGCCACGGGCATAGAAGGAACCAAGTGCGAGTTGCGCGTTGACGTCGCCCGAATTCGCTGCCGGCAAAAGGTTGTCGGGAAGAGAGAGCGGTTTCGTGTCGGGCGGCGGAGTATCGGCCTGGGCGAAAGTGAGAGCCGCAACGAAACAAACGCCGATGACGAGGAAGATGAATCGGCGCGACATGAGCTTCGGTTTTATGTTTCGCAGACGGGCTGTGCCGTGTCGGACAGGATGGTAAAGGGAAGGTCCTTGATGCCGAGCACGAACACGATCATCTTGAGGGGCTCGGTGCCTTCGTTGGCTCCGACGTGGATGGAATCGATCGACTCGAGCGAGGCTTCGCCCGCGCGGACCACGCGCTTTTCGCCGCTGGCCTGAACGACGGTGAGTTCGCCGCAAAGCAAATAGCCGAGGAGGGGGACGGGGTGGCGATGCCACGGAGTCTTTTCGCCGGGGGCCATTTCGACGAGGAGGGCGGTGACTTCGGGAGTGCCCTCACGCGGGAAAGCCATCGACTGGCCGATAGCATTGACGGTGGTCTGGAGGACGGTGGTGACGGTGCCGGTTTTCATCCATTGGCCGTCATGGTTTGAGTTTCCAAACGAGCGGCCCTTCGACTTCGCCCCGGACGACCTTTATGGAAAAGGAGGCATCGGGCGAAGTTGAGGGTGTCGCGCCAGGGGAGAATTTTCGAGACTTCGCGGGCATACGTCGCGCGGATGGGGAGGTTCAGGACGCGGCAGGGGCGGGCGGCGGCGAGGAGGGCCATTTCGGTTTCGAATTGGAAATGATCGCCGGTTGGGAGCCATGGGCCGAGCCAAGAGCGGCGGACGAGGCGGAAACCGCATTGACTGTCGACGATGCCGCTGCGGCGGAGCAGGGCGGACATCGCGCGATTGGTCCAGCGGCGGAGGGCGGGCATGTGCGCGGCATCGGGGAAACGGTTGCCGACGACGAGGTCGGCGTGATGGCGGAGTCGCCAGAAGCGATCAAGGTCGCGGGGGTCATGCTGTCCGTCGCCGTCGAGGAAGAAGAGCCAGTCGATGGCAGCGGGGATACGACCAAGAGTATGGCGGAGGGCGGCGGTTTTGCCGTGGCGAGGGCCGGAAAGGGTGAGAACCTCGGCACCGGCGCGGGCGGCAAGAAGGTCGGTGGCATCGGTTCCGTTGTCGTCGATGACCCGCACGGAGAAACCGGCGAGGCGGCATCCGGTGACGACTTGGGCGATGGTGGGGGCTTCGTTGCGGGCGGGGATGAGCACCAAGGCGCTGGCCTTGGCGCGGGCGGAATCGTCCGGGCGCGCGGAGGCAACTGCGGTCCCTGGGCTAAACAGCCCAGAGCGTGTAGACACGGTTGAGGACGGCGCGGACATCGATGGGGGGAACTTTTTTGAGGCCGAGGGGGGAGACTTCGGGCTGGCGGGCGATGACGCGGAGCAGAAGCTGGCAGCGGGTGGCGAGAAGGGTGGAGAGCTGGAGGGAGAGGCGTCCGGCGAAGGGATTCTGGGCCTTGAGGAGGGAGACGAATTCGGTGTGCTCAATGACGATGGCCTCGACTTTGGTGAGGGCGATGGCACTGGCGCTGCGTCGGGCACCGGAGAGCATGGCCATTTCCCCGAGAAATTCGCCGGGCTTGACGAGGGCGAGGGGAAGGTTTTCTCCGGAGCGGGATTTTTTGAGGATGCGGACGCGTCCGCGAACGATGACGTAGCAACTATCGGCTTTGGTGCCCTCGCGAAAGAATAGCGTGCCGGCTTCGTGAGTGACGGTTTTGGCGCTGGGGAACTCGCGGAGCAATTCCTCCGGAGAGATGGAGGAGGGGAGCGACGATTTTTTTCGAGGGGACTTTTCTGCTGCCATCAGATCGTCATAGCGATGAAGAAAAGATTTGGCAAATGAGTTTGTCCGAAACCGATGGAAAATTACCAGCCTTCGGCCACGACATTGACGATATTGTTGGCGAGGTCCTGGGCGGCGAGAGGGAGGGCCTGACGTTCGCCTTCCTGGATGTCGCTTTGGGTGAAGTAGGTGGTGCTGCCGTTGATGGAGGCGTTTTCGAAGATCTTTCGTCCGAGGCGGCGGTTAACGAAGGTGACGGTGGCCTCGATGGTGACCCGGTATTGGGACGTGACGTAGATGTCGTTGTTGCTGCTGCTGATGGCGGTGGGGATGACGTCGGTGATGGTGACGTCGAGTTCGGAGTCGGCATTGGCCGTCTGGTTGACTTGTAGAGTGCCGTCGTTGTTGAAGCGGCGGATGATCGCATTGGTGACGGTCATCTGGAGATCGGGGGTGAGGCTGCGGTTCTTGGCGACGGGGACATAGACGCTGCGAACGCCTTGAAGCTCGCGTCCGGAGATATTCCCGACACGGTAACCGGCGCAACCGGAAAGAGTGAGGATGAGGCAGAGGGCCAGAGCGCTGCGGAAAAGGTGGAGGCTCATGGCTTGGTCTGGGACTTGTCCGTGGGGTCAGAGGGTGTGGTCGGAGGCGAATTTGTGGAGGGGCCGCCGGCTGCGGCGGTGGACGAGGCGTCGGGTGCTTCGCCGGCGGCGGTGGCACCGGGCGAGGAAGTGGTCACTGGGGCGTTGGGATCTTGAGGCAGGGCGCTATTGGCGGCCGGATCGGGGAGTGGTGTGCTGTCGGCG
>CAJCII010000156.1 GCA_903970335.1 Bacteroidota bacterium
GGGAGCAGTCGCCTGAGGGAATGCGCCCTGAACGGGCATGAGGAGGAATAGCGCCATGGCCAGCGACCTGGCAAATCGTGAATTCCTCATTCGTCCGGTAAAATGTTTCAAAACTCCCCCTTCATTTTGTCAATAAACGCCTTAGAGCGTCGAGTCGACGCGCCAGAGGTGTTCTTTCAGTTCTCGGCCAGAATTTGGAGACCCGGCCAAAAAAGGTCAAGCGAATAAGCTTATCCACAGTCATCTGTTAAGGACCGTGGTGCGATTCAAATTAAGCCTTTTTAGACTTGGGCTTCTTGCCGGCCTTGGCGTCGGCGGCTTCGGCAGCGGCGGGATCGACCTTGGGAGCGGGATGATTGACCGTGATGGTGAGGGTGGCCTGGACATCGGCACCGAGCTTGACGGTGACTTCGTGTTCGCCGAGATCCTTGATCGGGCGGGCGAGGTCGATTTTCTTGCGGTCGATGTCGTGACCTGCATCCTTGAGCTTGAGGGCGATGTCCTGGTTGGTGACGGCGCCGAAGCTCTTTTCCTGGCCTTCGCCGGATTCGAGGATGAAGACGAGCTTGAGCTTGCCGAGCTTGCCAGCGAGTTCCTGAGCCTGGTTCAGTTCGGTGGCTTCGCGCTCGGCACGTTTGCGGCGGAGTTCCTCGATCTGGCGCTTGGTGGCCTGGGTGGCGGGAGCGGCGTAGTCCTTGGGGATGAGAAAATTGCGGGCGTAACCGGGCTTGACCGAAACGACGTCGGCTTCGCTGCCGAGACCTTCGATTTTGGTTTTGAGGATGACTTCGACGGGCATAGGGGGAATGAGTTGAGAGTTAATGGCGCCGGGCGAAGACGGGAGTCGGCGCAGGAACGGCGGTTGGGTAGTTTGCCAAAGGGGCGAGAGGAGTCAACGCCATTTTTGGGCTGAATTTTTTGACGGAATTTACGGAATTACAAAATTAATGCAGAATTAAGTCAGGTGTTTTATCGATGCCGTTCTGTTCACAGGTTCAAAATAGATTGTGTAGTTGAAGGGAGGAAGGGATGTTTGCGGTATCGAAGTCGGAGCCCGCAAGATGCCCTCCTTGTCTTCGACGAGCAGGGGAAGTTTTTCCAACCCGAGGAGAGCCTCTTCGTCCCTGTAACCAGCACGATCAAGCACTGAAGGCGTAGAGATACCAAGGAAGTCGATAAGTGCGCCGTGGTCGATGCCCTCTTGCTTGCCACGCTCAAAGTAACGGGCACAAACATGAAGTTGTGCCAAAAGATCGCCGCGACAGGCGCGTAAACCGTCCGAGGCTTCGTCACAAACTCGGCTAATGCGGTCGGCCTCATCGGTGGGAAAATCACCATGCGCCGGTGGGTTCATCGGGTTTAAGGTTTGAGGGCCTGGATGAGGATTTCGACGCGGCGGTTGGGTTGTTGCTCGTTGATGGTGCCTTGGGGGCTGACGACATAGTCGGCGCTGCCGTGGCCCTGGGAGTGGAGCTTGTAGGTGATGGACGAGACGTGGTCCTGCAACCAGTTTTGGACGGCCTGGGCGCGCTGCTCGGAAAGGGTGAGGTTGTAGTCGGGCTTGCCGATGGAGTCGCTGTAGCCATCGACGTGGACATCGGCTTGGGGATATTTCGTGATCAATCCGACGGCCTGGCCGAGGAGCGGGGCGGCCTCGGGCTTGAGCTGGGCGGAGTCGAAATCGAAGAGGACGTCGCTGGGGAGGCGGACGAGGACCGGCTCGGGGAGGTTGGAGAGATTGGGCGGCGGGTTCTGGAAGGAAGGGGCGAGTTGGGCGAAGCCGGGGAGTTTGCCGTGGGTGCCGTTCCCGGTGATGGGGGCACCGGAGGGGAGGCCGGGCTGGGTGGGGCCGGCATTGGCGCTGATGAGTTCCTCGGCGAGTTTCGAGGAGGCGAGCGGGCCAGCGGCGGCGTTGGCATCGACGCGGGAGATTTGCTCGGTGAGTTTGGCGGAGTCGGACTCGACGAGGGGCAGGCCCTGGCTGAGGTCGGTGGCGGCGATGACGCGGTTGGGTTCGGGAACGGCGGGGGTGGTGAGGCTGGGTTGCGGGGTCTGGAGGGCTTTTTCGACGAGGGTGGGGTCGAGGTTGAACTGGGCGGGGTTTTGGGGCGGTTCGACGACGGGTTGGCGGGAGATTGGGTCGTCCTGCGGGGGCTTGAGGGAATCGGGGTTGATTTCGATGCGCTTGATGGTGAAGGGGCCGGTGGGGGCGGTGTGGCTGATGGGGATTTCCAGGCCGGGGATTTTGAGCCAGCCGAGGGCCCAGGCGAGGATGAGGTGTGCGCCAAGAGCAATAGCGAGGGCGGCGACGACCCAGCGCTTTTGCAGCCGTTCCTCATCCGCATGGACTCCGATCAGGGGCATGGCAATAATGTAGTACCAGAAAACTTGGACGTGCAGTCTTAAAATAAATTCATACTTTCGATAACCAACGCAACCCTTTTAACTTCGGCAGATGCACGGGTACTTCATTACCGGAACGGATACCGGGGTGGGCAAGACATGGTTTACCTGTGCGCTGGTGCGGGCGTGGCGGGCGGCGGGACACGACGCGGTTGGGCTGAAGCCGATTGCGACCGGAGACCGGAACGATGCCGTGCTTTTGCGGGAAGCTTCCGGGAACCGTCTCACCCTTGACGAAATCAATCCGCTCCATTTTCGAGAACCAGCCGCTCCCCTCGCCGCGGCGCAGGCGGAAAATCGGACGATCGATTTTGCTGCGCTGAATCGGGCGATCCTCGACCATGGGGCGCGCTACTCGCCAATCGCGGTGGAAGGAGTCGGCGGCTGGAGGGTACCGCTGGGGCCGGGCTACGACGTGCGCGAGTGGGCTCGGGACTTGGCGCTGCCGGTGGTGGTGGTGGCGGTAAATCGGCTGGGCATGATCAACCACACGCTGCTGACCGTGGAGAGCATCCGGGCGGCGGGGCTGACTTGTGCGGGAATTGTGGTGAACAACGGCCCGGGAGGAAAGTCACCAGATTTCGATTTCGCCCGGCGTGGGAACGCTGCCCTTTTGCGTGGTCTCCTTGCGCTGCCGGTGCTTGAGCTTGGCGACGGCGTTGAGGCCGCGGGCGAGGCCGCCGCTTGGTTCCGGTGAGAAGAGGTCGAGATTGGGATTGATGTCGTCGCCGACACGGGGTTCGACTCCCGCCGCAAGTTTCTCCGCCGCGGCCCCGGCGATCATCCCGGCGTTATCGGTGCAGAAGAGCGGGTCGGCCACGACGAGGTCGATGCCCGCCTCGTGACAGGCGAATTCCAGATCGTCCCGGAGCTTTTTATTGCACAGCACTCCGCCGGAGACGGCGAGCCGCTCCACGCGCGACTGCGCCACGGCCTGGATTGACTTGCGGACGATGACATCCACCACGGCCTTCTGGAACGAGGCGCACAAATCGTGGGCCCACTCGGGTTCCGCCTGCATTTGCGGACTTTTTTCGTAAAAGAAACGGACGGCGGTCTTCAAGCCGCTGAAACTGAAATTGAGGTTGTCGCGTTCCGGGAAACTGCGAGGCAGGCCGAAGGCCTCGGGATTTCCCGTGAGTGCCATTTTTTCGATTTCCGGGCCACCGGGGTAGGAAAGTCCGAGCAGTTTCGCGACTTTATCGAAAGCCTCACCGGCAGCGTCGTCGACGGTCGAGCCGAGCTTGACATAGCGTTCCCAACCGAGCGCGTGGACCAACAAGGTGTGGCCACCGCTGGCGATCAACCCGACGAAGGGGAATTCGACCGCGCGGCGATTGGCGATGAAGGGGGAGTAGAGATGGCCCTCGAGATGGTTCACGCCGATCATCGGCTTGGACAGGGCGATGGCGAGGGCGCGGGCGTAGGAGTGGCCGATGAGAAGCGAGGAGGCGAGGCCCGGTCCTTCCGTGGCGGCGACGGCGTCGATGGCATCGAGCTTGAGGTTGACTTCTTTCATGACCTGCGGGACGAGGAGGGGCAGGTTGCGGAGATGCTCGCGGGTCGCCATTTCCGGGACGACGCCGCCGAAGGGCCGATGCTTCTCGACCTGGGAACTGATCACCTGCGAGAGGATGTCGGTCGACCAGGGATTGGTCTCCACCAAGGCCACGGCCGTCTCGTCGCAAGAAGTTTCGATACCCAGAACGCGCATGGCGGTAGACTACGATGTTTTTGAAGAAGAGGGCAAGGTCGCGTTACGAGCCGACGTTACCTGGCTGCCCCATCCGCCGGATTGGGAGCCGGTTCACCCGCCGCTGTGGTCTTGGGGGCGGCGTTGAGCGCGGCCTGGCGCTCATTATAAATACGGACGCTGCGGAGGGCGCTGACGGCCCGCTCCAACTGCCGGTCCTCCATTTTGGCGACCTCCGCCTGCTCCTCCGGCGTGAGCGGACGCTTCTGCTCAGCGAGGAGGATGCGGCGTTCTTCCGTGTCGCTGATCGGCACCTCGATGTCGGGCGAAACTCCCACCTCGTGGATGGTCTTCATGCTGGGCGTGTAGTACTTGGCCATGGTGAGACGGAGTCCCACCCCATTGCCGAGGGGCTGGACGGTCTGCACGGAGCCTTTGCCGAAGGTCGTCTCACCGACGAGGACGGCCCGGTTCAAGTCCTTGAGCGCACCGGCGACGATTTCCGCGCCGCTGGCGCTGTAGCCGTTGATCAGAAGCGCGATGGGGTAATCGGGATGCTGGCGCTCGGACCGCGCGCGAAATTCCTGGCTTTGCTCCGGCGTGCGGCCTTTGGTCGAGGCGATGACGGTATTGGGCGGAACGAACTTGCCCGCAACATCGACGGCCGAATCGAGCAGGCCGCCGGGGTTGTTGCGGAGATCGAGCACGAGGGCCGTCATGCCGGAGCGCTCCAGGTTTTCCAGCGCATGGTCGAGTTCGTCGGAGGTATTGTCGCCGAATTCCTCGATGCGGACGTAGCCGATCTTGTCCTGCCCCGCCATCGAGGCCGGAAGGAGTCGCGCATCCTTGACCGAGGCGACGCGGATGGTTTCGCGCGTCAAATTCACTTCGAAGACATTCCCTCCACCGGGCACCCCCGCGACGGGACGCATGAGCGTGAGGCTGGCGGTTTCCCCCGGCACGCCTTTGAGCGCTTTTTCCGCCGCAGTAAGGGTCATCTTCGCCGTGCTGTGACCGTTGATCTTCAGGATGCGGTCCCCTGGCATGAGACCGGCACGTCCGCCCGGCGTATCTTCCATCGGCGAAACGATGATGAGCAGGCCTTCCTTGACGCCGATGACAATGCCCAGACCGCTGAACTGGCCCTTGGTCTCCTGCTGGATGTCCTGAAAGGCCTCCTCGTCGAGGAATTGGCTGTGGGGGTCGAGCGACGAGAGCATTCCGCGCAGCGCCGCGTAGGTGAGGTCCTTGTAGCCGACTTTGTCCTCGTCGACATAATCCTGCCGGATCAACTGCACGACCCGGGCGAAGAGCAGCGTGTATTGGTAACTCTCGTCGTCGGGGTCCGGGCTGGGGGCGGAACGTCCGCTCTGCCAGCCGAGCACGCCCGTCAAGAGCATGAAGGCGGTCAGCAACCAGGTCATTCGCGCGCGGACCATCCGGGCAGCTTAGAGCAAGTCGCGGAATTGCTCAATTGTCATTCCGGCCTGCCTGACGAGGTGGCCCATTCCTTGTTTCAATGTGCAAAAATCCAAGTCATCAGGTGCGGTACAAACACCAGCAACCCGATTACCACCGAGGTGACGGCAGCGATCAATACGCCAGCCGCTCCCACATCTTTGGCCTTTCCGATCAGCTCTCGCTTCTCCTGCGAAACCTCGTCCGCTAAAAATTCAAGCGCGGTATTGAGTGACTCGGCCATCCACACAAGTCCGATCGCCAACACCAAGGCGCACCATTCCCAAGCCGCCAATCCAATCCATAACCCGAAGGCCACGACAGCTACTGTCGCCAACGCGTGAATCCACGCATTGTGTTGTGATCGAATCAAGACGCGCAGGCCGGAAAAGGCATACGGGAAGCTCTTCAACCGATCCTTGAAGGAAAAAACCATACCGGCACCATGGCTCGATTCTGGCTTTGGGTCGAGACTTCGCAACTAATCCATTGACGCATCCAGATGCGTTGATATGTTATTTACTACCCGATGTTCCGCCTGACGCACTTGCGTCGGGACGGACCGTCGATTTACCCTCTTCCCGACCATGACCGAGCCCGCCCTCCATCCCCTCGAAGCCCTGCTGCAAAAGCGCATCGTCATTATCGACGGCGCGATGGGCACGACCTTGCAGCAGTTCAAGCTGACCGAGGCCGATTTCCGCGGCGAGCGCTTCAAGGACCACCACAAGGACCTGAAAGGCAACGGCGATCTGCTCGTCCTGACGCGGCCCGACATCATCGCGTCGATCCATCGCCGGTTCCTCGAAGCTGGAGCGGACATCATCGAGACCGATACGTTCAATGCGCAGACCATTTCCCAGGCCGATTACGACTTGGAGCACATCGTCACCGAACTCAACGTCGAGGCCGCGCGGCTGGCCTGCCGGGTCCGGGACGAATTTGTCGCCGCCAATCCTGGACGTCAGTGCTTCGTCGCCGGGTCGATGGGGCCGACGAACCGGTCCGCCTCGATTTCCCGGGACGCGAACGATCCCGGCGCGCGTGGGGTGACCTATGTGGAACTGGTCGAGGCCTACCGCCAGCAGGCGCTCGGGCTGATCGAGGGCGGCGCGGACACGCTGCTGGTCGAGACCATCTTCGACACACTCAACGCCAAGGCGGCGCTCTTCGCCATCGAGGAGGCCTTCGAGCAAATCGGACGTCGCGTGCCGGTGCAGATTTCGGTCACCATTTTCGACTCGGGCCGCACGCTCAACGCGCAGACGCTGGAAGCGTTCTGGATTTCGGTCGCACATGCGAGGCCGCTCAGTGTCGGCATCAACTGCGCCCTCGGTCCTGACCAGATGCGGCCCTACATCGAGGAATTTGCGCGCCTCGCCACCTGCTATTTCAGTTGCTACCCGAACGCGGGACTGCCCGATCCGCTCTCGCCTACGGGTTTCCCGCTCCTGCCGGAGGACATGGGGCCGCTGATGCGGGACTTTGCGGAACAGGGCTGGCTCAACATCGCCGGAGGCTGCTGCGGCAACACGCCCGAGCACATCCGCTGCATCGCCGAGGCCTTGCGGGACGTGCTGCCGCGTCCGCTCCCGACGCCACCCATCGCGACCCGCTACGCCGGACTCGAACCGCTCACGCTGCGTCCGGAAATCCCCTTCACGCTCATCGGAGAACGGACCAATGTCACCGGCTCGCCGAAGTTCGCCAAGCTCATCCTCGAAGGCAAGCTGGACGAGGGCATCACCGTGGCGCGGCAACAGGTCGAGGGCGGCGCGGCGATCATCGACGTGAACTTCGACGAGGGGATGCTCGACGGCGAGAAGTCGATGACGCGCTTCCTGAACCTCATCGCGGCGGAGCTGGAAATCGCGCGCGTGCCGATCATGGTCGACAGCTCGAAGTGGAGCGTGATCGAGGCGGGGCTCCGCTGCATTCCGGGCAAGCCGATCGTGAATTCACTCAGCCTGAAGGAGGGCGAGGACGCTTTCCGCCATCGCGCGAAGCTCGTCCTGCGTTACGGCGCGGCCGCGGTCATCATGGCCTTCGACGAGAAGGGCCAGGCCGATTCCCTTTCGCGCCGGATCGAGATCTGCCAGCGCGCGTACGACATTCTTGTGCGCGAAGTCGGCTTCCCC
>CAJCII010000157.1 GCA_903970335.1 Bacteroidota bacterium
GCGACATGCTCCAGAACCACCTTTTCCAGCTCTTCACCCTCGTGGCCATGGAAGCGCCCGCCTCCCTCGACGCCGAATCGATCCGCGATGAGAAGGTGAAGGTTCTCCGTTCCATCCCGACGCCGTCGCTCGATTTCCTGCATAAGAACGTCGTCCGCGCCCAGTACGGCGGCGGTTACATCAACGGCAAAGCGATCCCCTCTTATCGGCAGGAGGAAAAAGTCGCGCACGACTCCCTCACCGAAACCTTTGTCGCCGCCCGCTTCGAAATCGACAACTGGCGCTGGCACGGCGTCCCCTTCTACCTCCGCACCGGCAAGGCCCTCGCCGCCCAATTCACCGAAATCAACATCATCTTCAAACGCCCCCCCGGGGTCCTCTTCGCCGCCTCCGCCGACGACCGCCTCCGCCGCAACTCCCTCCGCATCCGCATCCAGCCCAATGAAGGCATTAGCCTCAAATTCAATGCCAAAGTCCCCGGCAAGGCCGAAGCCGAACCCGTCGACATGGCCTTCCTCTACCGCAGCGGCTTCGACCACTACCTCCCCGAGGCCTACGAACGCCTCATCGTCGATGCCCTCATCGGCGAATCCACCCTCTTCACCCGCTCCGACGAAGTCGAGCAAGCTTGGCGCCTCGTCGATTCCATCAAGGACTGCTGGGCCAAACACCCCGTCCGCGATCTCCCCCTCTACGCCTGCGGCTCCATGGGCCCCGTCGAATCCGAGCTTCTCCTCGAAAAAGACGGCCGCTACTGGATCCGCCCCAAGGAACTCTCCGCATGAACCGATTGACCGGCCTCGCGGCGATCGTCCGCTCCTCCGCCCTGGCCCTCTTCCTGATTTCCCTCTTCTCTTCCTCCCTTCGCGCCCAAAATCCGCCCGAAACGGACTCCACCCCGCTCACCCCCTTCCAGACCGCACTCCTCGATTATCACAGCGGCCATTACGACGCTGCCCGCGAAGCCATCAATGAAGCCGAAAAGGAAAAGCCGAACGATTACGCGACCGATATTCTCAAGGCCCGCATCCTCACCGAACTAGGTGCCTTCACCGAAGGCGAAGAAATCCTTCGTCGTTACCTGACCGCCAATCAAGCCCCCGTCGAAGTCGAAATCGCCCTCGGCGATCTCCTTCTCCGCAAACGTGATTTCGAAGGCGCCTCCAAAATGTACACCGCCGTTCTTCAGGCCAAACCCAACGACCCCGACCTCACCCTCAAACTCGTCTACGCCCGCATCGGCGCCTCCGACCTCGTCACTGCCGCCAAGTACGCCAGCCAACTCAGGCCCCTCGATTCCGATCACCCCTGCTACTACTTCGCCAAGGCCGCCCTCGCCCAAGCCACCGGCAAAGGCCAGGAAGCCGAAGACGACATCGAACCTGTCCGCACCCTCTACGGCATCTCGGTCGCCGATCGGTATCTCAAGACTTACCTCGAAGTCCTCGTCCCCGTCGGCAAGGACGCCGCGGCTTCCTCATCCGCCCCAGCGTCCGGCGACGCTTCTTCCCCTCCGCCGAAAACAAACCCTTAAAGTCGGTCACTTCTTCTTCGACTTCGTCTCCCGCTGCGCCTTCTCCACCAGCCGCTGACGCCCCTCGTTCGCGTGCGCCAGTTGCGTAAACGGCAGGTCCGGCAAATCTCGGCATGTCTCCATAAAGAAGTGCTCGAACTCCTCCAGCGTCACGTCCTCTTTCCCTCGCGCCTCGAAAATCAACTGCGTCGTCGGCTGTTCGATCCACGGCGCCTGGTCCAAAAGCGAATTGCCGCTATACCCCAAGCCCAACTCCTTCGCCAGCGTATTGGCGCAATTGATCAGGTGCGTCAGCAAATTGATCTCGTCGTCCTTGTTCGACGACATCATCGACTTCAGCAACCCCAGCTTGTTCGACTCCATCAGCGCCTGCGCGCAATCCTCCGGATTCTCGTGAAAAGCCACCGTGTACCGCACCGTCTTCTGGAATTTATGCCGATTCAACCACTCCTGTCCCAGCTTCGCGTGATCCACCCCGAAGTATTGCTGCTCCACCTGCGTCAGCGGCAGGTTCTGCTCGTACGCATGCATCCACACCCCGATCGTCTTCGCCGGATACAACTCCGCCAGCACCAGCTTCCCGATGTCGTGCACCGCCCCGCAGAGAAATTCCATCCCGGTCGCCGGCAGTCCCAGCATGTCCACGATGAACTCCGCCAGCAGCCCGGTATAGATCTGGTGCTGCCAGAGACCGTGCCAGTTCAGCGGACGTTCCCCCTGCCACGGACGATAGAGTGCAATGGCCATTATCGCGATATTCCGCGAACGCTCCAGCCCCACCAACTCGATCTTCTCCGCATCCGTCTGTGGCCGCGCATCCGAGGCATTCGCCATAAACCCGCTCAACACCTCCAGCGTCGGCTTGTAATCCGGCACCAGCAGCAGCGCCTCGATCATCTCCCGCAAATCTTCCGTCACCCCCTTCTGCATCGCCCGCAAATCCGGGGCCAACTCGTTCAAATGCAAAACCGGCCACCGCGAGTCCAGTGTCTGGTAGACCTCCTCCGCATCGTAGGAATCCTGCAGCGT
>CAJCII010000158.1 GCA_903970335.1 Bacteroidota bacterium
CAGCGAACAAGCGGTGCAACAAATCGAGCAAGACGCCGAGGGACAACCGACCGGCGTGAAAGTTTTAGCCGCCGTGAAACGCGACGCGCACGGACGCACCGTGGCCCAGTTGGAAAAAAGAAATGATCCGCCCGCGCCACCGCCGAACGCGCCGTTCCTCGAACACCTGGCCCATCGCGTCGCCACCAAAGCCGGTCGGCTCCGCTACCAACAGCGCCAACAAACCGTCGAGCCGGTCTTCGGGATCATCAAGCAAGCCCTCGGGTTCCGCCGGTTCTCGCTGCGCGGCCTGGCCAAGGTCCAGCTCGAATGGACGCTCGTCAGCCTCGCTTACAACCTCAAGCGTCTCTTTAACCTCCAGGCGAGACTTCGGGCCGCCTAAGCGCCAAAAATCCCTCCCGTTCCGATCCAAGACCACCCCGTCCCGCCCGAGCCTATCCCCTCTTCCAATAACCTCCCTTCCCCGTTCCCTTTTGTCCGCGCTTCCAAATTTGAAGCGAGGCTCAAGTCCGACAGGCTGCTAGCCTATTCTTTTAGGTCAGATTGGCTATAGAATCGAAATTGTTATGACACCCCAATCAGAATGGCTGGAAGCGGACGGGCTGGGCGGTTTCGCGAGCGGAACGGTTTCGGGTATCCGGACACGTCGATACCACGCGCTATTGCTGGCGGCGACGGCTCCTCCGGCGGGGCGGATGGTGTTGGTGAATGGGTTCGATGCGGAACTGGAGTCGGCGGCGGGGAAGTTCGCGCTTTCGACGCAACGGTACGCGCCGGGAACGGACGAGCCGGACGGGGCGACGCGGTTGGTGGAGTTCAAGCCGGAGCCATGGCCGACGTGGAGGTACGCGGTGGCGGGGGGGGGCGTGGTGCAGGAGATTTTTGTGCCGCGCGGGCGGGCGGCGGTGGTGTTGCGGTGGCGTTGGGAGGGGGAGACGTCGACGCCATTGCGGTTGCGGGTGCGGCCTTTTTTTTCGGGCCGGGACTTTCACGCGATGCATCACGAGAACGGGGTGTTTCGGTTCGAGCCGGTGTCGCGGGCAGGGGGCGAGCGGTGGCAGGTTTACGATGGGGTGCCTTCGGTGCTGGGGCGGAGCAGCGGGGAGTACCAGCACGGGCCGTGCTGGTACCGGAATTTTCTCTATAGCGAGGAGCAGGCGCGGGGGCTGGAGGCGACGGAGGACCTGGCGTCGCCGGGGCGGTACGAGTTCGACCTGACGGCGGGGCCGGGAGTGCTGATTTTTTCGACGGAGGTGCCGGGCACACCGACCGTGCCGGCGTCGTTGAGCGCGTCGGAGTGGGCGGCGCAATTGACGGAGGCGGAGAAGCTGCGCCGAGAAGGATTCAAGACGGTGCGGTTGCGGGCGGCGGATGCATACCTCGTGAAGCGGGGGGAGGGGAAGACGATCATTGCGGGTTACCCGTGGTTCGGGGACTGGGGCCGGGACACGTTTATCGCGATGCGGGGGCTGTGCCTGGCGACGGGGCGTCTGCGGGAGGCGCGGGAAATTCTGAAGGCATGGGCGGGGACGGTGTCGCAGGGGATGTTGCCGAACCGGTTTCCGGATTCGGGAGGGGAGCCGGAGTACAATTCGGTGGATGCGTCGTTGTGGTATGTGATCGTGGTGCACGAGTTTCTGGAGCTGGCGAAGTCGGATCCGTCGATGGACACCGCGGCGTCGGTTTTGCTGAAGGCGGCGGAGTCGATTTTGCTGGGCTATTTTTTGGGGACGCGGTTCGGCATCCGGGCGGACCGGGACGGGTTGCTGGCGTGCGGCGAGCCGGGGGTGCAACTGACGTGGATGGATGCGAAGGTGGGGGACCGGGTGGTGACGCCGCGGATGGGGAAGCCGGTGGAGGTGCAGGCGCTGTGGCTGACGGCGCTGGGGCTGGGGAGCAGGCTGGATGCGCAGTGGCAGCAGCCTTTCGAGGAGGGATGCGCGTCGTTTCACGACCGGTTTTGGAACGAGGAGCGGGGGTGCCTGTACGATGTGATCGACGTGGACCACGAGGCGGGGACGGTGGACGAGCGGGTGCGACCGAACCAGATTTTTGCGGTGGGCGGGTTGCCGCTGATGTTGCTGGAGGGGGAGCGGGCGGAGAAGGTGGTGCAGACGGTGGAGGGGAAGCTGTGGACGCCGATGGGGCTGCGGTCGCTGTCACCGGACGAGCCGGACTATGCGCCATTTTACGAGGGAGGTCCGGCGAACCGGGACGGGGCCTATCACCAGGGGACGGTGTGGCCGTGGCTGGCAGGGGCGTTTGTGGATGCGTGGGTGCGGGTGCGGGGGGAGACGGCGGAGGCGCGGAAGCAGGCGCGGGCGTTGTTTCTGGAGCCGCAACTGGCGCGGGAGGACTTGCCGGGGCTGGGGCATGTGCCGGAGATCGCGGATGGGGAGGTGCCGCACAAGGCGAGGGGCTGTCCGTTCCAGGCGTGGTCGCTGGGAGAGGTGATCCGGATGGAGGAGCAGATTCTTTGAGGGAGACTTCTGACCCAATCTACAAATTGGCGGCGAACTTGATTTTACCTTTTTTGTCCATGGTAATTTTGATGGGCAGGGACAAGGTTTCGGAGCCAATAGTAAGAGTTGCCTGACGTTCTCCAACGAATGGTGCCAGGCGTTTGCGTAGCAAGGGCAGTTCTGCTTTTATTTTTCCCGCAGCCTGCTTGGAGAGGATTTTTGCCTTAATGCCTCCATAGCTAGGAAGGAACTTTGCAACTAGAACTTCTCTTCCTTGGGCTCCCTGCGGTCCCGATTCTTTCAGATCGTTGATAAAATCAGGAATGCCCTTTTTCGTTTCCAACAAGACCCAATCGACAGGCGTTGGAAAATGGATGTGGAATTTAGCGTTTTCGTGCAGGCCCAAGACTCCGGCAAATTTTTTTGTGCCACCTGCCGCATATCTAATGGCCGAGAGCGTCGATTCGGGTTCTCCCGGTCCGGGCAAGGCAGGTCCGAATACTTTTTCAGCAGCTTTAAGCGTGATACCCAGATTCATTTGGTCTCCCTTTTCCATTCTTCCTTATTCCAGATCTGTAACGCTAGATCGGCCAGGTAGTGGCTTCGATCAGCGATCGTCTGAAAATTCCACGACTTTATATCCTCAAAATAGCTGTTTAAGGCGCAAGTTCCTATCGCGATTTTCCGTTTCCGTAGTCCTAATTTGTTCAGGGCTTCGTTGGGATGAAGATAGAATTCACGTTTGTCCGCGTAAGGTGTATTTCCCGCTGCTGGATTATCCTTCGTCAATAATACCGTAAGATTTCCGATGGTGTGCACCAAAGCCTTGTGTTGAGATTCCAGTCTCACAGTATCGTTTGTCCGCAAGGCTCTTTTCCATGCGCCGTCTTCGTCAAGCGTCTGGGGCATGATGTGCTCAACGGTTGTCTGACTCCCAAAGTGTAGCTCGAAAGGCATGTCTTTCTGTTCGGAAATTTTCCGCTCCAACTTTTCAAGATAGTAGCGCAGCCGACTGAGGTGAGCGCCGGGGCCGTAAATGCTTTTCATCGTAAAAGCTTTTCGGAAGGTATCGTCGTCAATCCAAAGCTCATCTACCAGCCCAATAACCTTCTCCAACTGGACTTCTCGAGGAACGTTCTCTTCGTGAAAGGCAAAACAAGCTCTTTCGGTGAATTTCTCCAGTCTGTAACTTGGCCTGTCGAGAGTGATTAGCAAACGAACAACTGCAGCCACGATATTGTGAATCAAAGGCTGGCTTGCGGGCGTATCGCGAAAAGCTTCGAGGAGAGCGAGCAAGAAAGGATTAAGCTTGGATACGCGCAGTCTTTGCATTTCTTTCAAGAGTCGCTGAGTGGGATCATCCGAGTCATCCGGAAAGAGAATGTCGTTATAGTTACGGGCAGCCCTTCTAAACTCTCTCAACCATTCTCTTACCCGGTCTTGCTTCTTGGCTGTGTCCATTTCGAACTTATATGCTTATCCCGTTGACTCCCGTAGTGTCATTTTCTCGTAGCCCAAGGCAATTTTCCTGGTGGCCAGCCCCAGCAAAGTCTGGAACGCGGCCATGGGAGTCTTGCGCCGGTTGAAGCGAAACACGAATTCATCGAG
>CAJCII010000159.1 GCA_903970335.1 Bacteroidota bacterium
TGCAGCTTCTGGGCGAGGGGGTATGACGTCTCGACGGCGGGGCGTGATGAAGAAACCATCCGGCGTTATCTCCGGGAGCAGCAGGTTGAGGACAAGCGGGTTGAACAACTCAAAATGTTCAACGATTAACGGCCGTCTTGAAACGGCACCCAGCACAAAACAAACCGCTTTGAGCGGTTCACAACCCCAAGCCTCCGGCTCTGCCGGAGGCCACTGACTAAAAAGGGAGGCACACGGCGAAAGATGGCAAAAACGAGCCGATCTTCAAGGCCTCCGCATGCCTGTCCCCCGTTTGCATCGGTGCATTACTCATGAACGCCTTACCAAAGGGTTCATGAGCAGCCTGGCGCAGGGTCGGCTCCCGTTCCCAATCCATTTCCTCTTCGGCCCTCTTCAGCCATCTGTGCGAAACGCCTCCCCACTTCTGAACATTCGCTCAACGAATACGTCGTTCTAAGCTTATCGGTCCCCCAACCCAAACCCTCGCCCGCCCCATCCCCTTACGGATTCGGCGCAGGAGCAGCAGGCGTCGTCGCCGGAGGCGTGCCGGTATCCGGTGCTTGCGTTCGTGCCCCCTTCGCGTCCGGCCCGGGCTTCGACGGCGGCGCATTCGTCACCGAACTATAATCCACTGGCGGCGGCTGAAACAGGATCGTGTCGTCGGGAGTCGGCTCCAGCTTCGAGACCGTCTTGGCATGGGGGTTAAGCAGCGGCTGGTTCAGGTCGATCGTCACCTCGCTTTTTGTCCGCGCCTCCTCTGCCGCCACCAGCGCTGGCATCTCATACACGTAAATGCCAGTCAGGGTCAGCGTCAGCACCGTCATGATATAGCCGATGATCAAGCCGCTCATCGCGTAGCTCCGCCCGACCCGTTCCGGCCTTTTTTTGAGGTCGAGCAACGCGAGGTGACCGAGAATAACCGCAGGGATCGAGGTGAAAAATCCCAGCACCAGACCCAGGCAGGCGCACGTCAACGACGCGACCGCAAGATTCGACGTCGCCTGCACGGGCGCTTCCTCTGTGATGGGCAAACGGACGTCGTCCGGATTCGGAAGCGTCGGCATCGTGCCCGGAACTCTCGGCGGACGCATCGGTCGTATTGTGCTTTTCCCCAGCGGCACCCAGTCCGCCTGCCCCGGCCACCAGACATAATCGAGCGGCGAAATCACGCTGGAATCCAGTTTCTCCCTGATTTCGTCGGCCGAATACGGACCGAGTTGTTGGTCTTGGCGGTAGATGTAGATTTGCATCGGTGAAGGCCGTCGGGCTTAAGCCAGACTTCAGGGACTTCGATTTTAGGGCTAAACCATGTCGTGTACAAGTCGATGCAACCGATTATCTTCAATTTAAGTAACCCATGAATTCCGAGCCTTTTTCCGTTTTTGACCTCGAACCGGCCCCTGCCGTGGATACCGCCGCTTTGAAAGAACGCTTCGCCCGCGCCACCGCAGAGTCCCACCCCGACCGGTTTGCCCAGGCCTCCGCGCCGGAACGCGCCGAGGCCGAAACGCGCTATTCGACCCTCAACCGCGCCTACCAGATCCTCGTCGATCCCCGTGCCCGCCTCCTCGCCCTCTTTGAGCTGTCTAAGGGACAGAAGCCCAGCGATATTCAACGCATCCCGCCCGGCACCATGGACTTGTTCATCGAGGTCGGGCGCACCTGCCAGGAGTTCGACAAATTCCTGGAACGCAAGCGCACTGCCGGCGGCGCGCTCGAACGGGCTGGACTCATGGCCGAGGAGTTGGGACTTCAGGACGCGCTCGCCGAACTCCGCCTCAAACTCGAAGCGCTCGGCACCACCCTGGAAAGCGACCTCGCCGCGCTCGACCTCCGCTGGCGCTCCGGCGACAAGGACCTCACCGCCCTCGAGGCCCTCTACCGCAAATACTCCTACCTCTCGCGCTGGCGTCAGCAGCTCGAGGAGCGGGAAATCGCCCTCCTGACCGACTGAGCCGGATTGGCTTATATTGCCTATATTTTTAGGTCAGACTGGCGATTTAGGCCAGAGAGGGGCTACACGAGACCCTTCAGGTCGTAGCTGGCCAGCGCCTCGCCCAAGTTGACTCCGGGCCGCAGGTGGATGGTTTGCCACCCGAGCTTGACCGCCCCGAGGATGTTCGGCTCGAGGTCGTCGATGAAGAGGGTCTCCAGCGGATCGATCCCGCCGAGGGCGGCGAGGGCGGCGTCGTAGATCGCCCGGTCCGGTTTCATCGCCCGGACCTGGTGGGAGTAGATGCGGACTGGGAACAGGGAGAAGAAGGAGTAGGTCGCCTCGGCGTGGGCAATGTGGGCGTCGTTGGTGTTGGAGATGATGGCCAACGGGTAGTGAGGCGCCAGCATGGCCGCGAGGGCGATGTGGTCGGAGAGCGGGGTGAAAATTTCCGAGTAGCAGGCCTGGAGTTCCTTCGCGGTACCCTTGTACTTCAGCAGCTTTTTCAGGTGGGAGATGTAGCGGGCCGTGGTGATGCCGCCTGCTTCGTAGACGAGGGCCTGCTTGTCGGTCTGGATGAGCCGCCCCATTTCCTCCGGCGAGAGGGGCGACTTTTCCGCCAGGCGGAGGATGGCCGCCTCCTTGTCGAAATCGAGGAGGACTTTGCCGAGGTCGAAGCAGACGGCGCTAATTTTCATCACAGTTCGCGGCGACCGGAGAGGGCGTAGCCGAGGGTGACGCTGTCGGCGTATTCGAGGCCGCCACCGGCGGGGAGTCCCATGGCGAGCCGGGAGACTTTGACTCCGGCCTTTTTGAGGATGGGGGCGAGATAGAGGGCGGTGGTTTCGCCCTC
>CAJCII010000160.1 GCA_903970335.1 Bacteroidota bacterium
AACTTAATTTTTTTACCCGCTCCCAAAGCGAGTCCGATAAATGAAACCGACTATGTGATTTGAGCATCTTGGTTGCACATTATGACGCCATTTCCCACCTCATCGTTCAAACATTTGTGAATTTGAAAACACGCCCTAGGAGGCTGTAGTTTGGATCATTATCTCCGTAACGATATATGTAATCCCCTCCGCTTATCCAACATCCATATATTGCGAATGGAAGGACAAGCAAAAAAGTTCCAACAAACCAACGCCTGCAATTCATTTCCCCTCAGCGAGCGTAGTCGCTGCCTTATCGACATCTGAAGCTGTGGTCGTTTTGACGCTGGCCAGATACCGCTTGATCATCGCCGAGGCCGCGTCGTCGCAGGCCTTGCGGACGGTGTCGCCGCCCTGGTTGCTGCAAACCAGCACGCCGAATTTCTTTTCCGGCGCGAGCCAGCAGACGGCGAAGTTGAGGCTGTTCGATCCCGCGTGGGTGAGCGCGTTGCCGCCCGCCCAAGGCTTGTAGCACACGCTCCAACCGTAGCCGTACCAGTCGTGCGGACACGGCACCGGCGTTTGCATCGCCTGGTAAATTTCGGTTGGGAGAAGCGCCGGCTGTCCCGTGCCCCCGCGCAACTGGTCGATGAGGAACTTGGCCCAGTCGCCGATGCTGCAATGAACCGTCCCCGCCGGCCCCATGATTTCCGGGTTGTCGACCGTCGGGCCATTGGTCGAGAGCGGCGTGCCGTTGCCCAGATGCGGCCAGGGTTGATCGATCTGCCCCGTGGTGCCGAGTCCGCCGAAGCCGACCGAGGTCATGCCAAGCGGACGGAAGACCCGTTCGCGGATCAGGTCTTCCCACGGCTGGTGGCCGATCTTCTCGAGAATCGCGCCCACGACGACATAATCCGTATTGGCGTAGTGGTACGTGCCAGGCGTATAGGCGGGCGTGGTCAGCGCGAGTTCCGCCGCGGTGAGGCGTTGCTCGGTGAGCGAGCCGTTCCGGCCCAGCGCATGCCAGTCGAGATTTTCCTTGAGCCCCGCCTGATGCGCGAGGACCTGCGCCAGCGTGACGTTCCACATTTGCTCGGGGAGTCGGTCGCACAGCTCGGGGAAGAGCGTGATGATTTTTTGGTCCCAGGCGAGCTTCCCCTCGGCGACGAACGTCCCGGCCAGCGCCGCCGTCATCATCTTCGTATCGGATCCAAGATGCCAGAGATCGTCGGTCGTCACGGGCACGGCCACGCCCGCTTTGCGGACGCCAACGGCGGACATCTCGACAATGCCGTCCGTGGTGAAGATCGCCCCGGCGAGCGAGGGAAGATTGTATTTGGCCCGGATCGGAGCGAGAACGGAATCGAGGGTCGGTGCCGAGTCGGCGGGTTGAGCGGTGCAAATGAAGGTCATCGCAAGCAACATCCACCCACATCCGGCCAGGGAACGGTCGAGTAGATTCATTGCCCGCAAATTGAAGCGTGAATTTACCTTTATGGCAATCTCGACAACGAGAGAACTTGCCTAGGCGCGGCAATTCGCGTCATGCTCTGCGGCGATGAAAAAAAATTGGGCAAGCTTCGGATTCGCGCTCATCGGCCTGTTCCTCCTCGTCGGCGCGACGAGCGCCACGCAGGCCGACGATTCCCCTCCCCTCGTCATCGGGATGGAACTGAACTATCCCCCGTTCGAGATGACGGACGCGACGGGCAATCCCAGCGGAGTCGGCGTCGAGATGGCCCAGGCGCTGTGCGCTTATTTGCATCGACCGATCAAGATCGAGAACATGCCGTTCGAGGGCCTCATCCCCGCGCTAAAAACGGGCCGGATCGATCTGATCATTTCCTCGATGACCGCCACGGACGAGCGGCGCAAGTCGATCGATTTTTCCGATCCTTACCTCAACACCGGCCTGGCCATCCTCGTGAAAAAAGACAGCCCGATCCAAAGCATCGCCGATGTCGATAAACCGGGCACCATCGTCGTCCTGAAGACGGGCACAACCAGCGCCACCTATGCGCACGACCACTTCAAGAACGCAACGGTTCTCCCCTTGGAGCAGGACACCGCCTGCGCGCTGGAAGTGGTGCAGGGAAAAGCCGACGCTTTTATCTACGACCAGATGTCGATCTACCAATTCGCCAAGAAACATCCCGACACGACGCGAGGATTGCTCGAGCCATTTCAGAAGGAGTCCTGGGCCATCGGAATTCGCAAAGGCAATGCCGAATTGGAAACCCAGGTGAATGCGTTTCTCCGCGATTTCAAGGCCAGAAAAGGGTTCGACGCGTTGGGGGACAAATACCTGAAGGACGACAAGGAAGACTTCCGCAAGATGGGCTTTCCGTTTTATTTTTAACCGTCACGCCGTCTTGAGCGCATGGGGCAAAAGCCGGCGCAGCACCGTGACCAGGTCGGCATAAATCAACGGCTTGGCCAGCAGGACGCTGTCGGGGCTTTCGGTTGCATCCCAGTCGAGGTGGATGGACCCGCTGATGAAAATAATCGGGATCGTTGCGGTGCTGGGATCGGCTTTCAGGACTTGCGCGGCCTCGCGTCCGTTCATACCCGGCAGCCGAAAATCGAGCAACACCACATCGGGGCGATGGGCCTTGGCGGAGACAATGCCGAGTTCGGCGTCGGCCGCCTCCAGGACGAGATGCCCCGCGCGCTCGAAATATTCCTTGAGCAAGTCCCGGTTGGATTCGAGATCGTCGACGACCAGAACCGAGAGAGGCTTGAAATCGGCCAGGTCGCCGCTGCCCAGAACGGGCCGGGGAGCCTCCTCCGGGGCCACGCTGAGTTGCGGGAAAATAAAGCGGAAGGTGCTGCCCTTGCCGGGCACGCTCTCCAATTCGATCCGTCCGCCCATTAGTTCGGTCAGTTTTTTCGAGATGGCCAGGCCCAGCCCCGAACCGCCGAGTTGCGGGCTTTGCCCCACCCGCTGGGCAAAAGGCTCGAAAATCCGCTGGTGGTCCTCGGGAGGAATCCCGACCCCGCTATCGACAACCTCGATGCTCAGCGTCGTCTGCGAGGCGTTGCCGGAGTCCGGCGCGCACTGCGCTTTCAGACAGACCGATCCCGCAGGCGTAAACTTGATCGCGTTGGAAACCGCATTATAGAGCACCTGGCGCAAGCGAAGTTCGTCGAGGAAGAGGAGTTGCGGCAAGGCGCGATCGCTTTCGACCGAAAAGACGATGCCTTTCTGGATCGCGCACGGTGCGAAGAGCGCCTCGGTCTCGCGCAGGACCATCCGCAAATCGACCGGCGCGAGATGAACCTCGATTCGCCCGGCCTCCACCTTGGAGAGATCGAGCACATCGTTGATGATGCCCAGCAGCGTGCGTCCGCCCGCGTCGATACCATCGACATATTTCTTGAACTTCGTTTCGGCTATTTCCTGCTTGAGCAGCTCGGTGAAACCCAGCAGGGCGTTCAGCGGGTTGCGGATTTCATGGCTGAGATTAGCGAGAAAAACGCTCTTCATCCGATTGGCGTCGACCGCCTTGTTGCGCGCCTCGTTGAGTTCGCGCTCGGCTTTTTTCCGGCGGGAAATTTCCCGGGCCAACGTCCAATTCCAGAGCACCACCAGCAACGTGGCGACGCCGACAATCGTCAGGCACATCCAAAGCACGTGCGCGTCACGGCGGGAAGCGACCACGTCGTCGATCTCCGGATTGATCCATTTACTCTTGAGCCTCTCCCGCTCTTCGTCGGAAATCGAGACCAGGACCTTATGTAGAATCCCCACCAGTTGCGGCCAGTCTTTCCGCACGCCGTAACGTAGATCGAACGCATCCTTCGTAATCCCGGCAACCTTCAGATTGCTGAGTCCTTCGTCCTTGATGATGTAGTTGGCGCTGGCGAGATTATCGACGGTGGCAAAAGCCCTCCGCTGCGAGACCTGCATCAGCGAATCGGCCACCGTATCGGTCAGCACGATTTCCACTCCGGGATACGTCTTTTGCAGGTAGAGGGTCGGAGCGTAATCGCGCGGCGCCGCGACGCGATGACCGACCAGATCGGGAAGATTGATCATGAACGGTGCGTCGTTGCGCGTAATGATCCCAACCGGAAACTCCATGTAGGATTCGGTAAAATTCAGGACCTTGGCCCGTTCCGCATTGAGCGCAATACCGCCGAGCATATCGACCTGGCCATTCTTGGCCATGGCGTAAACCTCCGACCAGCTCCGGGCACTTTCCGGCACAAACGTAACCCCAAGCCGTTGTTGCAGGAGTTGCAACATGTCGAGATCCATCCCGACGAAGTTGTGGTCGCGATCATAATAGGAAAAAGGTGGCCACGCCGGGTCGAGGCCCACATGGATTTGCGGATGTTGCTGTAGCCAGCCTTGCTCTTCCGCCGTTAGGCCCAGCGCGGAAAGGTCGGCGGGATCGGTCGCGCGAACGAGGCCCGACCATACGGCTATCGCCATCATTAACAAAATGATGCACCGATTCGGTCGTGCGTCTCCGCACATTAAGTTTGTCCTCCGGTCTGCCATTACAAGGATTCGGATCATGCCGAAATTTAAAAATAAATCTTGCCTATGTTTGTCGCTATTCAAATTATTTCGACATAAAATACTTAAAAATATTCACTTCCCTATCTTGTGTCTACTTCTGCACAAGAACCAACCCAACCTCTTTTCCTTACGGTTCCACATCGACTGGCGTGCCAACCTTGACCATTTTCAGCACTTTCTCGGCATTCCAGTTGGCCAGCCGAAAACAGCCATGCGACTGGGTGCGAGAGATGTTTTCCGGTTCCGGCGTCCCGTGAATGCCATAGCCAGGCAGGCTTAACCCGACCCAAGTCGTTCCGACGGGATTACGCGGACCGGGAGGGAGCACCATTTTTTTCGTGAGACCCTCCGCCTTGGCGGCATCGGCGAAAAGCGCGGGATCGAAGGTGTAATCCGGATGAGGATCGACCACCTTGACCGTGAGCAGTCCATGCGGTCGCTTGTTTTTATCTTTGGCGATCGAGCAGGGAAAAAAAGCGATGATCTTGCCATCGCCATCGAGAGCTTCGATCGTTGCCTCGGAGAGACTGATGCGCAAGGAGGCAGCCTTCGGGATGGGCGCGGCGGGAAAGACCTTCGGACCGATAATCTGATTGCCCGCGACGGGTTGCTTGATGCTTGGGTTGAGGGCTTTCAAATAAGCGCGGGTACAGTGGAATTTTTCGGCGAGCAATTCCCATATATCGTTGTAGCCCAGTCGCGAGACACGACTCTTTTCAAGCCAGGTCGTGGGCTTCGGCATGATGGAAGCAATGTCGTCGGGTGTGACGGTATAATTAAGAAAAGGCTCGCCCGGCTCACCGATCGAATCGCGTGTCGCCTGATCCAAAAACCCGGTGATCGGAAGCCCCCGACTGGTCTGATACGCGCGCAACATCCGCTGGGTCCGCATCCCCTGGTCCCCATCGATGAATCCGCACGAGAAATGCATGCGTTCGAGCGCAACCTGGTACGCGGCGATCCGTTCGGTATCGAGCTTGTTCGGATCGAGCGGGAGCGCACGGGGCGGTGCTCCGTTCGGCGGGATCGGCTGGACCAACGGGGGCTGCGTTTCGGGGCTGGAGCCGGCCTTGGGCGGTGAGGCGGGCGACGTGGTCACCGGTGACGGTTTCGGCGGAGTCGACACCGGCGGCAAGACCGTGCCCGGAGCGGTTCGCTCGACGAGCAAACGTGTTTCCTCGTCCGCTTTTTCCTTGAGTCGCTCTTTAACTTCTTCTTCATCCAACGGAGGCGGAGAAGCAACCGGGGCATGGGTAACCACCGGACTTGGCGGAGGAGGCGGGACAACCGGAGGAGCCGGAATCGGAGGTGGCGACGCCGGTGCGGCGGCCTGCGGATGACTGGCCAGGAGACCGCGCAGGCGGGGAATTTGCGTGCAGAGAAGAATGAGTCCGAGCAGAAGGACGATTAGTCCGCCCGCAACCCAAACCATGACGGAAGCATCCTTCTTTTCCTGACGTGGCGCTTGCGGTCGGCGGGGCTTCTTTCCCTTCGGTGCCGGACGAGGTTTTACCCGGGGGACCGCGTTCAGCCGCACGGGACGGGGTCGATTCGGCGGCATTTCAGTCCTTGGCGTCGCCCGTGTCGAGATTCTTGGCGTCACCGTCTTCGTGGTACTCCGCCTCCGTGTTCACCTTCCAGCAATCGTACTGGCCACCCATGACGTTACGGGCCGCGAGCATGGCCGTCATCATCGAATGGTCCTGGTTGTTATAGTGGTGCATCCCATTCCGCCCGACCGGCTGAAGATTCGCAAACTGGCTGACCCACGCGCGGATCGTCTGCACATGCTTCTGGTAGTCCCGGTCGTAAATCGGATAGGCCTTGGGCATCCGCACGACAAAGGCGTCCTTGACCTCCCCCTCCTTGATCAAGCCGATCTGGATCGCCTCGCGAATGGCGAGTTGGGCCAGGTCGAAATCGGTGGAAATCCACATGCCGTCGCCTTCGAAGCAAAAGTACTCCATCCCGAGGGAGGTCAACTTGGGATCGGGCACCATGGCGGCACTCCAGTTCTTGTAATTTTGCACCCGGCCCACCTTGACCGAGGGATCGTGAATATAAATCCAGGTATCGGGAAAAACCTCCGCACGGTTGACGACAAGACAGACCGTCAGAAAATCGCGATAACGCAAGGCCCGCGCTGCGGCCAGCACCTCCTTCGGCGGCGGCGGATCGAGGGAAAGCATCAATTCCTTGAGTGGAATCGAGGAAAGAAAATAGGATCCCTCCTGCTGGAAAAACTCCCCCTGTTGATTCGTTCCAGTGACGTGGGTGACGCCGGTTTCGTCCCAGTGGATGGTCTGGACGCGCCGATCCAGCAGGACCTTCCCGCCCGCGTTCATGATTTTTTCCGCCGCCGTTTCCCACATTTGCCCCGGTCCGAGACGTGGATAGAAAAAATTACGGATCAGCGTCTTGGCGGTCGGCGGCGCTTTTTTGCCTCTCAGGGCGCTGATGATGGCCTCCCGGAGAGAGAGCCCCTTGATCCGTTGCGCCGCCCAATCGGCACTGATTTCGTCGCAGGAAATTCCCCACACCTTCTCGGTATACGATTTGAAAAAGATGTTGAAGAGGCGTTCGCCAAACCGGTTGGTGACCCATTGCGTAAAGGTTACTTCCGGCTTGATCGGCTTCAGCCGCGCCCGGGCATAGCTGACGAGAATATTATACGTTTCCCTCGGTCCCAACTTGAGGAAGCTGTCCATCGCTTCCATCGGATAGTTGAAGAACTTACCCTTGTAATAAATGCGGGATAAACGGGGACAATCGATAAAATCGTCCGGCAAAATTTGACGCCAGACTTCGTTGACCTCCTTCGATTTGCTGAAGAAGCGGTGCCCCCCGATATCGAAGCGGAAACCCTCCGCCTGGACCGTGCGGGAAATGCCCCCGACATAAGTCGGGTCGGCCTCCCACACGACCACATCCTGTTTGGCCCGGATCAGTTCCCACGCCGCCGTCAGCCCCGCTGGTCCCGCCCCCATGATCACAATGGGCTTCGCCGCCGTCGAGGTATGCGAAGTCGTCGCGGACGATTGTCCCAATCCCACGGATCCGGTTGAGTTGGCGAGAGGCATAAACGGAGGTCAGTCTTCCGACTTACCGCGCCCTCGTCAAACTTAACCGGAAAATACACCAAGACTCAATCGCCCGGCCTTTCGACCGGGCGATACTTGTCGTTTTAGCCCTTGATTTCGATCCGCCGGGGCTTGACCGCTTCCGCCTTGGGCAGAGTCAACGTCAACACCCCGTGGCTCAACTCGGCCTTCACCGCTTCGTGATTGAAACGATGGTCCAATTCGAGCGCCAGGACGTAGTCCGCCTGCGGGATTTCCCGGTGCACCGGTGTCCACTCCGCCGGGGCGGAGAAGGCTCGCCGCCCGAGGACGCTCAGCTTGGAACCGTCCACCGTGAGTTCCAGCGAAGAGCGGTCCACCCCCGGCACCAGCGCCGTCAGCACAAAGGCGTCGGCGATTTCCTTCACCTCGTACTTCGGCGTCACGGTCCGACGGGAGGCGGTCTGAACGTCGGCTCCATTCTCTGTTCTGGTCAATAGGTTGTTCATGATTTTTCCTTTCGTTCTCAGGTTATTTGACCTGGATGGCGATTTGCTTCGGCTTCGCTTCCTCGGTCTTCGGCAGCGTCACGGTCAGCACGCCGTTTTCATAGGCTGCCTCGATCTTCTCCAGCTTGAGGTTCTCCGGCAGCGAGATCGAACGGCTGACCCGCGTTTCCCGGGTCGTCGCCTGAGCGTCCTTGTCCTTCGCCTGGGCCTCCGTCTTTTGGTGCCCGGTGATCGTCAGCGTCCCGTCGGCGACTTCCACTTGGATGTCTTCCTTGCGGAAGCCCGGCAGTTCGGCGCGGACGACAAACGAGTTCTTCTCCTGGTAGAGATCGACTGGGAATTCTCCCCTCCAATCGCCCAGGATCCCCTCGCGCTGAAGCAGGGTCAGCGTGGGAAAGGCAACGTCGAAGAGACGATCCATTTCATCGCGCAGGTTGGTATAGTTGGCTAACTGATTGTACACTGGTGAGTTTTGATAGCGTATGAGTTTCATATGATATCCTTTCTGTTACAATCCCCTCCGCATGGGGAATGCCAGCCCGCGCCAATTTTACAACCTATTGCCATATAATATGATATGATTATATCAAAGCCAAAAAAAGAGACTAAGTGACCCTGTCTCGATTTTCAAAAATGACGCAATGCGTCACTTTGTCTCTTTTCGTATTGCATTTTATCGCGCAACAAAAAAGAGACCTCTGGGTTACTCAGTAAGAATCATGAAAAGCAGATCCCCCACCCAGGGTTTCACCCTCGTCGAGCTCCTGGTCGTCATCGGGATCGTCGCCATCCTGATCGCCATCTCGCTTCCAATCGCCACCATGGCCCTCAACCACGCCCACTGCACGGCTTGCTCCGCCCGCATGCGCAACGTCGGCATCGCCTTCATGTCCTATGCCAACGACAACGATGGCCAGTTGCCCGGACGCGTCGTCGGAACCAGCGACAAGTGGCCCACCCTCCTCCTGCCCTACGTCGGAAATAACCCGTTCAACTATGTCGATCCGGGCGACCCGAACGCGACCAAGATGAGCGCCACGCAACTGACCGCGAACGCCCCGAACAACAGTTCCTTCATCTTCAATGGCTTCAACGACCTCGGCTTTTTGAACAATCCCAACCTCACCGTGCGCCTCGTCAACATCTCCGACACCTCCAACGTCCTGCTCCTCGGCCAGCAAATTCCCGCCGGCAACAACTTCTACCTCGACGTCCTGCAAAACGACCAGAACAACGTCCTCAACAAGACCGCCTACTACGGCGGCTCGAATTATGTCTTCGCCGATGGCAGCATCCAGTTCCTCCCTCTCGCCCAATATAACGACAACCTCTGGCTGGTGAATAAGGGCTTCGTCATTCCCCCACAGTAGTCGCCGCCCGAAAATTCGGCCCGTCTCTACCGCAAAATATCGTTCAGATTCACGCTGTGCACGCCGTTCGTGCTGCCGTCGGTTGGATTCGACGGACGCAACGCGGGATCGCTCGGGCTTAACGCTTCCAAAATCACCGTCACCACCCCCCGCGGGTGAATGATCCGCACATGCGCGTTCGGTGTGGTCTCGATCGTCTTCAAAAAAAGCTCCGTTTTGTATTCCGCCACCGGGATCGTCTCCCCCTTCTCGCTCGTCGCCGAAAACACGCCCGTCTTCGCATCGAGGGTCACCCCCGGTAATTTGAACTCGTGCTCGTCTTCGCTGGTGCTGCTGTCGTCGCTGTCCGTAAAGGTTACCCTCGCAATCAGCAGTCCCATTTGCTTGTTCCAGTACAGCGAGTGATATTTGACCCGGCCATACACATACGTCTTCGCCACATCCGGACTGGTGATGGAAATCGGCGGTGCCTCATCCTCGTCGTCGGCCACGGTCCATCCCCCCTGCAAAAAGAGCAACAGTAAGGCCAGCAATGTACAGGTACGACTCATCCCCCAACGCTACGACGACCCGCGCGCCGGTAAAAGCGAGAACATCGTACCTTAACGCAGCCTTGCCCAAGGGCCGCTCTACCCCCTAAATTCCGAAATGGAATCCGTTCGTGTCCGTTTTGCTCCGTCGCCCACCGGGATGTTTCACATCGGCAGTGCCCGCACTGCTCTCTTCAACTGGCTCTACGCCCGCCACACCGGCGGT
>CAJCII010000161.1 GCA_903970335.1 Bacteroidota bacterium
CCCAACGCCAGCGCGCACCCGAACCGCCCAAGCGTTCGTTTGGGGCGGATATTCTGGTGCTGGCGGCGATCATCGCAGGGCTGTTCAGCCTGATCTCGATGGGCAAGGAATGGCACCAGCCGTTCCAGAGCAAGGTGGAGATCGATCTGTCGCCGGTGTACCTGCCGCTGTACACGCTCTACTCGTTTCTGCGGGGGGCGGGGGCTTATGTGCTGTCGATTCTCTTTACGATTTTTTACGCGCGGTGGGCGGCGTACGATCGCCGGGCGGAGCGGCTGTTGATTCCGCTGCTGGATATTTTGCAGAGCATTCCGCTGACGGCGTTTATCACGCCGGTGGAGATTTTTCTGGTGGGGCTTTTCCCGAACAACAATGTGGGTCTGGAGATGAGTTGCATCTTCGTTATTTTTACGGGGCAGGTGTGGAACATGACGTTCAGCTTTTATTATTCGCTGAAGGCGTTGCCGGACGATTTTAACTTTGTGGGGAAACTGGCGCGGTTCACGGGGTGGCAAAAGTTCACGCAGATCGAGATTCCCTTCGCGACGAAGGGGCTGGTGTACAACAGTATGGTTTCGGTGGCGGGCGGGTGGTTTTACCTGTCGGTGATCGAGGCGTTCACGATCGGGGACCAGGATTACCGGGTGCCGGGGATTGGGTCGTACATGAGTGTGGCGAAGGAGCAGCACGACGGGTGGGCGCAGTTCTACGCGGTGGTGGCGATGATCCTGTTGATTGTGGCGCTGGACCAACTGGTGTGGCGACCGCTGATTGTGTGGTCGAACAAATTCAAGATCGAGGATACGGAGGCGGAGTTCCAGGACCGGTCGTCGGTGCTGATTTACCTGAGCCGGTCGCGGATTGTGAATTGGTTCCACCGGGTGTTCACGCGGCTGGTGATTCGTCCGGACAAACCGGTTGCGGCGATTGCGCCGGTAACGGCAAAAAAGCCGGGCGTGCTGTCGCGGATTCCGTGGGGCTATGTGTTGCTGGTGCCTGCGCTGGTGTTGATTGGGTATGGGGCGAAGGACATTGGGTTGATGTTGTGGGCGGTGACGGTGAAGGAGTGGCTGACGATCGGGGGCTGTCTGTTGCTGACGCTGACGCGGGTGCTGGCGTCGATTGTGCTGAGCACGCTGATTGCGGTGCCGCTGGGGGTGTGGATCGGGTCGAACCCGAGGCTGGCGCGGTACATGATGCCGCTGACGCAGATTGCGGCGTCGTTTCCGGCGCCGATGGTGTTTTCGAACCTGGTGGTGCTGATCTACCTGTTGCACGGGAACATCGAGTGGGGGTCGGTGATTTTGATGATGCTGGGGACGATCTGGTATATTTTGTTCAACGTGATTTCGGGGGCGAGCGCGATTCCGCAGGACTTGAAGGCGTGCACGGAGTTGACCCATCTGACGAGATGGCAACGGTGGCGGACGTTGTGGTTGCCGGGGATTTTTCCGGCGCTGACGACGGGGTGGATCACGGCGGCAGGGGGGGCTTGGAATACGAGCATCGTGGCGGAATATATCCAGCCCCCCAATCCACCGCTGATGGCGACGGGGCTGGGGGCATTGATTTCGGATGCGCCGGCGAAGGGGAATTACCCGGTGCTGGCGGCATCGGTGCTGGCGATGGCGTTGTTTGTGGTATTTTTCAACCGGACGGTCTGGAAACGGCTTTCGCGGCTGGCGCAGGAGCGGTATCAGTTTTTAACCTAGAACCCATCTTAAGATTATGTCCACCCCCACGAGCAAGGAACCCATCGTCGAACTGATCGGGATAGAAATGCGCTTTGGGGAGGGGGCGGATCAGAAGATGAAGGTGCTGGAGGACATCAACCTGAGGGTGTACGAGCACGATGTGATGGCGTTGCTGGGGCCGTCGGGTTGCGGGAAGTCGACGATCATGCGGATTTTGTCGGGTCTGATCCAGCCGACGAGCGGGATTGTGAAGTACCGGGGGGTACCGCTGAAGGGGGTGAACCCGGGGGTGGCGATGGTGTTCCAGAATTTCGCGTTGTTTCCGTGGTTGAGCGTGCGGGAGAATATTTTGCTGGGGCTGGAGAACTCGAAGTACACGCAGGAGGAGAAGGAGCAGCATTTCCAGAAGTCGATCGAGATGGTGGGGCTGGACGGGTATGCGGAGGTGTTGCCGAAGGAGCTTTCGGGCGGGATGAAGCAGCGGGTGGGGATTGCGCGGGCGTTGATCATGGAGCCGCAGATTTTATGCATGGACGAGCCGTTCAGCGCGCTGGATGTGTTGACGGGGGAGACGTTGCGGAACGAGATCGGGCGGATCGCGATGGACTCGGCGGCGGGGTTCAAGAGTCTGGTGATCGTAACGCATAACATTGCAGAGGCGGTGTACCTGGCGCGGAATATCGTGGTGCTGGCGGCGCATCCGGGGCGGGTGCAGAAGATCGTGCCGAATCCGTTGCCGTACCCGCGGGACCCGGCGAGCGCGCCGTTCCAGGCCTTGGTGGCGCAGATTCACGCGATCCTGACGAATTCGGTGTTGCACGATGAGGCGTCGGTGACGCATCCGGAAGGGGCCACGACGGAGACGGTGGAGGAGTCGTCGTACGAGCCGCTGCCAAACGTGACGATGGGCGAGGTGATGGGGCTGGTGCAGTTGTTGGGGCCGGAGCCGGAGAGTCTATTTGCGTTGAGTTCGCGGCTGAAGAAGGACTTCAGCACGTTTCTTTCGGTGATCAAGGCGACGGAGCTATTGGACCTGGTGGAGACACCGGGGCAGACGGTGAAGCTGACGCCCTCCGGGGTGGCGTTTCACAAGGCGGACGCAAAGCAGCGGAAGAAGCTGATGCACGAGGTGCTATTGAGCCTGAAGATTTTCAAACATTTTGCGGACCGGATCGCGCAAGCGGAGGAGAAGGCGATTCCGGAGGAGGAGGTGCTGCACGATCTGGCGCAGTTGTTCCCGAACGAGCGGACGAAGAACCTGTTCAAGACGTTCGTGGGGTGGGCGCGGTATGCGGAGTTGTTTTCCTATGAGCCGAACCGGGCGGTGCTGAAGATGTTCGAGAAGTCGTATTTGGGGAAGCCGCCGGCGTCGCGGTTGTAGGGGGAGGCAGATTTTTAGACAGGAGGGACATGAGGGTCATGAAGGAAGGCAGGGGAAGGGAGCCGAATTTTTGACGGAATTAACGGAATTACGGAATTGGGGAGGGGTAGTTTTGGAAAGGATTAACAAGATTGACAGGATTAGGGGAAGGCAAGGGGACGCTGAATAACGGAATTACCAAATTGGCCAAATTAACGGAATTTTGGATGGGGTTAAGTTGATTGATAGGATTAGGGGGAGGCAAGAGGCCCTCGACTTCGCGGGGGAGGAGAGGTTGAATAGGGGTTCTTTATGACGGCATCATCGATTTTACAGGACTTGCAGTGGCGCGGGCTGGTGGCGGACATGGCGAATCGCGAGGAGCTGGAGCGGTTGCTGGCTCCGGGGGCGGCACCGACGACGCTGTATGTGGGGTTCGACCCGACGGCGGACAGTCTGCATCTGGGGCACCTGATCGGGTTGCTGATTTTGCGGCGGTTCCAGGCGGCGGGGCATCGGCCGATCGCGGTGGCGGGGGGGGCGACGGGGATGATCGGGGATCCGAGCGGGAAGTCGGCTGAGCGGAACCTGCTGTCGGCGGAGATCCTGGAGGCGAACATTGCGGGGATCCAGGGGCAACTGGCGCGGTTGCTGGATTTCGAGGCGAAGTCGAATGCGGCGTTGCTGTTGAACAATGCGGACTGGGTGAGGCCGATGGGGGTGCTCGATTTTCTGCGGGACATCGGGAAGCATTTTACGGTGAACGCGATGATGGCGAAGGACAGCGTGAAGTCGCGGATGGAGGGGACGAGCGGGATCAGCTTCACGGAGTTTTCGTACTCGTTATTGCAGGCGTACGATTTTCTGCATTTGTACGAGAAGCAGGGGTGCATTTTGCAGGCCGGGGGGGCGGACCAGTGGGGGAACATCACGGCGGGGATCGATCTGATCCGGCGGAAGCACGAGGTGGCGGCGTGCGGGCTGACGACGCCGTTGCTGACGAAGACGGACGGGACGAAGTTCGGGAAGACGGAGGGGGGGGCGGTGTGGCTGTCGGCGGCGCGGACGAGCGTGTACCGGTTTTACCAATTTTTGATCCAGGTGGAGGATGCGCAGGTGGTGCAGTTACTGAAGTACTTTACGTTCCTGCCGGCGGAGGAGATCACGGCGCTGGAGGCGCAGCACGTGGTGGCACCGGAACGGCGGGAGGCGCACCGGAAGCTGGCGCTGGATTTGACGCGGCTGGTGCACGGGGAGGGCGCGACTGCGGACGCGGTGCGGGCAAGCGAGATTCTCTTTGGCGGATCGCTAGAGGGGATTACGCAGGGGCAGTTCGACGAGGTGATCGCGGAGGTGCCGCATGTGACGTTGTCGCGGTCGGTGCTGGGGCAGCCGACGGGGGCGCTGGTTGAGGTTTCGATCGCGGCGGGGCTGAGTCCGTCGAAGGGGCAGGCGCGAAAGGACATCGAGGCGGGCGGGGTCTACTTGAACAATAACCGGGTGACGGACACGAAGCCGGTCGTGGGAAC
>CAJCII010000162.1 GCA_903970335.1 Bacteroidota bacterium
ACGTGATCTTGTTCTATTTGGCGACACGCCCTAGCCTTTCCCCATGTCCGAAGTCCTCACGCCCATGATGCAGCAATATCATCGGCTTAAGCGCGAAATTCCGCCCGATGCCTTTCTGCTCTTCCGGCTGGGCGATTTCTACGAGATGTTCTTCGGCGATGCCGAGGAAGGCTCGCGCCTGCTCGACCTCACCCTGACCCAGCGACAGGGGACCCCGATGTGCGGTATGCCCTACCATGCGGCGGAAGGCTATATCGCGCAGTTGCTTAAGGCGGGACGGCGCGTGGCCATTTGCGATCAGATGGAAGCGCCGCGGCCCGGTCAGGTCGTCCGGCGCGAAATCACGCAAATCCTCACGCCGGGCAGCATCCTCGATGCGGGTCAACTGGAACCGAAACAGAATAATTTTCTCGTCGCCGTCGCGCCCCTGGCGGACAGCTTCGGCGTCGCCGCGCTCGACCTGACGACCGGTGAATTTTTCGCGGGGGATTTCGCCACGCCGGAAGCCCTGCGCGATGCGGTGGGAAGGCTCAGCCCCGCCGAGGTGGTGGTGGCGCAGGGCCATCGCATTGATCTGGAGACCTCCGTTCTGTCCAGCGGGGAGCGGCTCGGTTATCTCCTCGTCGAGCACGATGCCTGGAGTTTTTCCCCGGATGCGGCGGAGCATACGCTACGCGATCATTTCAAGACCGCGTCGCTTGATGGCTTCGGCCTCGCCGATAGCAATTTCAAGGGAGCTCTCAGCGCGGCAGGTGGCTTGCTTCATTACCTGGGGCATGAACTGCGGCGGTCGCTGGGGCATGTGCATTCGTTGCGCCTCTGGCAGCGGGAGGATGTCCTTATTCTCGATGCAGCCACGCGGCGCAACCTCGAGCTGGTCGATCCGCTGCGTCCGGGTTCGGGCCCGACCACGCTGCTTTCCGCAGTCGATCGAACGGTGACTTCCGGCGGCGGACGACTGTTGCGGCAATGGCTGCTCGCGCCGTTGCGTGACCTTCCCGCCATTGAGCGGCGCCAAAAAGTGGTCGCGTGGGCACGGACGAATCAACCCGAGCGCACTGCCTTGCAGGAGCGCCTGCGGCAGGTGCGCGATGTCGAGCGGTTGGTCGCCCGGCTGGTCCAGGGCAGTGGAAATGCCCGAGACTTGATCGCCCTGCGCGTCTCGCTCGAACAACTCCCCGGCCTGCGTTCGCTTTTGGAAAAACACACCTTGACCGCCCTGCGCGAGTTGGGCGAGAAAATCACGCCGCTGCCCGATTTGTCGGAACTCTATGGCCGTGCGCTGGCGGACGATCCGCCCATCGTGCTCAAGGAAGGCGGCCTGATCCGCGCGGGCTACAACGCCTCCCTCGATGAATTGCGCGCCGCTTCCGTCGAGGGCCAGGAATGGCTCGCCGATCTTCAGCGCCGCGAGCAGGAACGGACCGGAATCAAGTCGCTCAAAGTCCGCTACAACCAGGTCTTCGGCTATTACATCGAGATCAGCGCCGCCAATCTCGCCAACGTCCCTGCCGACTACACGCGCAAGCAGACGCTCGCCAACGCGGAGCGCTTCGTTACGCCGGAGTTGAAGCAGATGGAGTCGAAAATCCTCGGCGCGCAGGAACGCTCGCGGCAGCTCGAGTACGAACTCTTCCTCGATCTGCGCTCGGCCGCGGTGCCGCATCTGCGGGTCATCCAGGACACCGCGCGGGCGTTGCACGAGCTCGACGTGCTGCTCGGCTGGGGTGCGCTGGCGCAGGAACGCGATTACATCCAGCCCGAGATGAACGATGGCGGCCTGCTTCTTTTGGAGGAAGCGCGGCATCCCGTGCTGGAACAACTTCCTGCGAGCGAAAAATTTGTGCCGAACGATGTGCGGTTGGAGATCGACACCGAGCGGCTTGTGATTCTTACCGGGCCGAACATGGCGGGCAAGAGCACCTATATCCGGCAGGTCGCGGTGCTCGCCTTGCTGGCCCATTGCGGTTGTTTTGTCCCGGCGAAGCGCGCAGTGGTTGGGCTGCTCGACCGGATTTTTACCCGCGTGGGCGCGAGCGACGATCTCGGACGCGGGCAGAGCACGTTCATGGTCGAGATGAACGAAACCGCGAACATCCTGAACCACGCCACGAGTCGCAGCCTGGTGATACTCGACGAAATCGGGCGCGGCACGAGCACGTTCGACGGCTTGAGTATCGCGTGGTCGGTGGCGGAATATCTGAACACCACGCTGCGGGCGCGGACGCTCTTCGCCACGCATTACCACGAGTTGACCGAACTGGCGCGGCTGTTGCCCGCGACGAAGAACTACAATGTCGCGGTGCGCGAGTGGGGCGACCATATCGTGTTCCTGCGGAAGATCGTGCCGGGTGGCACCGACAAGAGTTACGGCATTCAGGTGGCGCGACTGGCCGGGTTGCCTGCCCCGGTGCTCAAGCGCGCGAAGGAGGTGCTGCGGCAGTTGGAGGAGGAGCAGCTCGACGATGCGGGGCAGCCGAAGATGGCGAAGGCCCGGCAGAAGAAGGAAAAAGCGCGGGAGGTGTTGCGGGAACTGGATCTTTTTGGGCGGGGCGGGGCGTAAATCGAAATTTCCTATAATTGTCGCTTGCCCTTTTTACACTTTTAGCGTTAATTTAGCAGCCATGAAACGCATTACAGCCCTGCTCGTCCTTCTGGCCGTTACTTCGTTGACCGTCGATGCGGACATCTCGATGCCGGTACGGGATTCCTTCTACGACAAGCTCGGGCGCGGTCTGGCGAATCTCTGTTTTTCTTCCTCGGAATTGCTCGATTCCCAATACGGCATGCTCGACACCGAAGGGCCCGGCAAAGCATTCTGCAAGGGGTTTGTCGTTCAGGGCACGTCCCGGATGGTCATGGACATGGGCCAGGGCATTTTCGAAATCGTCACCTCGCCTTTCCCCAGCCACCCCTTCGGTTCTTATCGGACGCAAAAGCTTCCGCCCTACGATTCGATGGTCGTCAACGAGTATCCTCCTTTGGACTTGAAGCACTGGTACTAAGCCGGTTCTTCCCCTTCGATCCAGCCGCGAGAAATTGTCAGGAGCGGCGCATCTAACATGGAAGCAACCCTTCCCGTGCCTTCGCGCGGCGAGACGATCGAGGTTGTCGTTGAAAAGGTGATTTTTGGCGGGGACGGCCTTGCCCGTTTGTCCCAAGGCTTCGTTGTTTTCGTGCCCTTTGCCGCCGAGGGCGATCGCGTCCGGGTGAAGATCGTGGAACGCAAGGCGCACCATGCCCGCGGAGAGATCGTCGAGATCGTGCAACCCGGTCCGGGCCGCGAAGCTCCGCCCTGTCCCTACTACGCCCGGTGCGGCGGGTGCCAGTACCAGCATCTCGCCTATGCCGAGGAATGTCGCTTGAAGGAAGGCCAGGTGCGGGAGGCATTTGCCCGGGTGGGAAAACTTCCCGAGGCACCGGTGCGACCGATCATTGCCGGAAATCCTTATGCGTACCGTAATCGCATCACCGTCCACGCCGAAGCGGGCAAGGTCGGCTTTCGCTCTACGAACGGACGCGACCTGATCGATGTCCGCGCCTGTCTCCTCGCCCGTCCGGAGGTCAATGCGCAACTGGAGCGTGTCCGCGCAGACCGTCCGGCCGACGGCCACTATTCCCTGCGCGACAGCACCGTCCCGCCAAGCGGCTTTTTTCAGGCGAATCACGATCTGCGCGATCCGTTGCGCGAGTTGATCGCCCAGGCTCTGCCGGAGCGCGGCGCAATTCTGCTCGAAGGCTATTGCGGCGGTGGCTTCTTTACCGAAAAGGTGGCTGCGCGTTTCGGGCGCGTCCTCGCCGTCGATAACGATCCGCGCACGCTCCGCGATGCCCACCGCCTGCGGCTCGAGAACGTCGAGTGGCGCGAGGCCGATGCCGCCGTCGTCCTGCCCGAGGAACTCCGCGCCTTGACCGAAGCCACCGCCCCAACCACCAGCGTGCTGGTCGATCCCCCGCGCGAGGGCCTGCCCCTGCGGCTGGCCGAGGCGCTCTGCTGCGATCCGGTCGAGCACCTCGTCTATGTCTCGTGCGATCCCGCCACGCTGGCCCGCGATGCCCGGATGCTCGCCAAGACCTACCGCCTCGCCTCCGTTCAGCCGATCGATCTCTTTCCCCGCACCGCGCAGATCGAGTGTGTCAGTCTCTGGCATTACGACCGGAAATGACCATGCCCACGGCATGACAACACTGTCATTTGCGCCCGGTCGCGAATGGACGAAAGTCGTCGCATGAACGCAAGCACTTCCCTCAAGCGCCCCGCCGATGAGCGCGGTCACACCGACATCTCGTGGCTCGACAGTCGGCATACCTTTTCCTTCGGCGACTACCACGACCCCGACCATCATAACTTCCGCGCTTTGCGCGTCATCAACGACGACACGGTCGCGCCTGGCCACGGCTTCCCGCCCCACCCGCACCGCGACATGGAAATTCTCTCCTACCTCGTTTCCGGCGAACTGGCGCATCGGGACAGCCTCGGCCACACGCGCACCGTCACCGCGGGGCAGGTGCAATACATGAGCGCGGGCAGCGGTGTGACGCACAGCGAGTTCAACGCCTCCGCGACCGAGTCCGTCCACTTCCTGCAAATCTGGATCGTGCCCCGCGCGCGCGGACTCCAGCCCGATTACCGCGAATGGTCCCCGCCTGCGCAGGCGTCCGGCCCGCTGACGCTCATCGCCTCGCCCGAGGGCCGCGACGCCAGCCTGCCGATTCGGCAGGACGTGGAAATCCACCTCGGTGCCTTGAAGGCCGGGGAATCGGTGCGGCATGGGACGCGCACGGAACGGGGCCTGTGGTTCCAGGTCATCTCCGGCGAGGTGAGTGTCGGCGACGAGCGTCTGGTCGCCGGGGACGGGTTCGCTCTTGAGGGCGTGACTTCCGCCGTCGTCACCGCTCATGCCGACGCCCGCTTCCTGCTCTTCGATCTCGCTTGATTTCCGCGCAGGCAGCCGAATCGAAATAGACGCGACGGGTCTTGCCGTCGCTTGGCGGAAATCCCTAACGTGGCCAGACCGCATGAAGTCTCCGGCCTGGCCGTTTGTTGCCCCCTTTTTCCTGTTCATGGCCATTCTTGTCGTCGAGGGCTACTGGCCGGACGGGCACTACCTCATCTACCCGTTCAAGACCCTCGCCGTTGCCGCAGTGATCCTCGCCTCCTGGCGCTCCCTGCCCAGTCTGCGCCCGGTTGCGCCCGGCCTCAGCGTCCTCGTCGGCGTGGTCGGCGTGGTCTTGTGGATCGGACTCGATCCCTGGCTGGTCCGCTACGATCAGCCGCTCGTCGGACGCGATCCCTTCCTGCTTTATCCGCCGATCGAGGCGTGGGCGCTCTATGGCTTTCGCGTGCTCGGCATCGCCCTGTGCGTGCCGATCATGGAGGAACTGTTCTGGCGTGGCTTCCTCATGCGCTGGCTCATCGTGGAAAATTTTACCACCGTGCCACTGGGCACCTATCGCCCGCTCTCGTTCTGGCTCACCACCGCCTGCTTTGCCTCGGTGCACGGACCAGAGTGGCCGCTCGCCGTGGTCGTCGGTATTCTCTATGGGGCGTGGTTTGTCCGCACGAAAAGCCTCGGCAGCATCATGCTCGCCCACGGCGTCACGAACTTCCTCCTCGTGATCTACTGCCTCTTCCGCAACGACTGGCATTTTCTTTCCATCGTCGCACCGGTGCATCGGTGAGAGACCGGGTTCTTACTTGCCCGGCCTTGCTCTCGGGTTAAGATAAGTCCTTTGGCTCCCATAGCTTAACGGATAAAGCAACGGTCTTCTAAACCGTAGAGTGTTGGTTCGATTCCAACTGGGAGCGCCAGAAAAAATCACCTCTGGAAATTTGTCGTGATGTACGAGTGTTTTTCTTCCCCGTCCCTTGGAGATTCCGAGCAGATTGGACGCTCCATTTATCGTCGAATAATCAAATCTTTGCCGGAGTTCCGGGACGGACGCCCCACGGTTTTTAATCGGAAGAGCTTTCTGTGGTTGATCCACGCCACCGCAAAGTTTGCTGAGGCAAGACGGGCATCGACGTAAGGCCAAAGGAACAGTCCGGGAATAGCCCCTGGTATCCCGCAAACGTGCTCTATCCGACGGCCTTTTTTCGTCGTAAAATCGTTATTTCGCCTGTATCGTGTTGACTATAATTAACTTGGGTGTAGGAGTTAAAGTGTAATGCCCATTCACGGAGATCTGGACGATTTTCCCCTCCCGGAGGTCCTTCTTTTAATCGGGACCCGCACCGGCTGCCTCCGTCTCTACGACGTGCCCGATTGCGGCATCATGGAACTCCACTTGTCCGAGGGTAGCGCCTATGCCCTGCAACTGGGTGGCACCTACCTGATGGAGGACCGCGAAATCGTCACGCAGCTCAGCGTCGTCATCGGCACAGGTGCCGGGCTCTTCGAATTTTACCGCCAACCGCTCAGCCCGGTCCGCCGCGAGATCCCGCTTCCGCTCAGTCAGCTCGTCATGTATCTCGTTCTCTATGTCGATGAAGTGCTCGCCAAGCAGCGCGCCCTCCGTGCCGGCGATACCATCTACGCCATCCAGAACCCCGTCCCCGAAATCTGGATCGATCCCAGCCTCGACCTCTTTTTCCAACAATGCCAGAAACTGCTCGGCCACGGCACGACCTCGACGGCGATTGCCCGGTCCCTCGGACTCGAAAAAGACGACGTCGAATTGAACCTCACCTACCTGCGCCAACTCGGTTTCGTCAAACTGCTCGATGCCGAAGCGATGCGCGGAATCAAACTTGAGCAGGACATCGCCCACAAACGGAACGAATTTCAACTCGCCGCCGAGGCCTCTGCCCTCATCCGCCGTACCGGAAGCATGTTTCGCATCAAGCTCGGCGAACCGCGCGAGGACAAAGCGAAAGAAATTTCGGCCACGCTGCCCGAAGGCGAATGATCGAACTCGAGTACGACTGATCTGGCCAGACTATTGGCCAACGTCACGATATTTTCGACATCGCCCGGATTTCCTGGGCGGAGGGGGGGCCGTCCTTCGCATGCAGGCGGTTCGCCGCCGAGGCCAGGCGGATTTGTCCCCACGCATAACCCCGTTGCAAATCGATGGGATCGGGCCGGATTTGGCCTGCACTCAAGTTGATGCGGTTGCGCGTTTGCCAGGCATCGAGTTCTGTTTTCGAAATTCCGGCAAACTCATGCGCGGGCCGCGAAAAATCGCTGAAGGTCCACTCCCGGATTTTTTCGAAAATTTCGGCGTCCCGTGTCCCCGGCCGGGTTTCCACCATCTTCTCGTATAGATCGAAAAGTTGTGTGGACGACGTAGCCGTCGTTGCGGAATGTTTTCCGTTTTGCTCCGTCTGCGATTTGGTCCGGGATTTTAATTCTCCAGTGGATTCGTTCATCGCCGCCTCCGTAGAGCGAGATGTATGCCACAGGACCAGCGCAAATCCATTCATTTTTGTAAATGCCGTAAGAATCGAACAGATAGATACTTGTTCTTTTTGTAAATCAAGTTAAAGTAACAATCAACTATGGGAAGAACCAGCGACGCACGGGAGCGGTTGATGGACGCGGCAAACGACCTGATTTGGGAATACAGCTATGGTGCCGTGACGATTGATGCCATTTGCGAGCGTGCTGCTGTAAAAAAGGGCAGCTTCTATCATTTTTTCGACTCCAAGTCCGACCTGGCCCTGGCCGCGATCGGCGCGTGGTGGAAGGAGCGGAAGCTGCTCCTCGAGGAGATGTTCCAACCCTCCGTTCCTCCCTTGGACCGCCTCAGGAGCTATATCGATTTTGTCGCCGCTCGCCAGCTCGGCGTATATGAAAAAACCGGCCAGGTGCTCGGCTGCCCCATGTTCACCCTCGGTTCCGAAATCTCCAAGCAGGACGAACCTCTTCGGGCCTTGTTGCACCATATTCTCGAGACGGGCGCGAAGTATTTCGAATCGGCCATCCGCGATGCCCAGGCCTCCGGCGAAATTGAGGGCACCGATGCGACGCGGCGGGGCCGTCTGCTCTGGGCCTTCTATGAAGGGACGCTCACTCGCGCCCGCATCGAGAACAATCGCGAGTTGCTTCGCACCATGACCGCCGATGCGCTTGAGTTGGTGCGCGCCCGTTCGCCTTTCCCGCAGGTTGCCACGCTGGAAATGGTTTAGCGCGCCAGCGCAGCCCGCATCGCCTGCGCCGTCTTCCCGATGTCGTCCGCCGAATGCGCGGCGCTGATAAAACCCGTCTCGAATTGCGACGGTGCGACATAGACTCCGTGCTCCAGCAAGGCGTGAAAAAACCGCGCAAAACGTCCGGTATCGGCGCGGCGCGCCTCGTCGAGATTCCGCACCAGCTGGCCGGTGAAGAACAGGCAGAACATCGATCCCACGCGATAAAAAGCATAGTCGAGTCCGGCCGCCTTCAACGCCGCCCGCGTCTCCGCTTCGAGTTGCGCCCCGCGCTCCTCCAGCTTCTGGAAAATGTTCTCCTCCTCCAAAACGCGCAACTGCG
>CAJCII010000163.1 GCA_903970335.1 Bacteroidota bacterium
GACTCCTGCTCGTCGCGAGTTTTGGGCCGTTCGCGTGCGCCACCTGCGGATGGATCGCGCTGGTTCCGGCATGGTGGGTATTGACGCGAAGCGAGCGGGTACGGCGGTGTCCGTTCCGCTATGGGTACCTGGTGGGGCTGATTTATTTCGGCGGCGTTTTCTGGTGGATCAGCAACGTGACGGGGATCGGGACGTTTTTCCTGGTGCTCTACCTGGCGCTTTATCCGGCGTTCTGGTTCCTGCTGGTGGCGCGGTTGGTGGCGAGAAAACCGGCGGGGGGACCGATAGGGCTGTTGGGGCAGGCGTTCGCGGCGGCAGCGGTCTGGGTGACGCTGGAGTGGCTGCGGAGCTGGATGTTCACGGGGTTCAACTGGAACGAGTTGGGGATTTCGCAGGCGCCGAGTGTGATTTTTCGGCAAATGGCGGCTTACGGCGGGGTGCACCTGATTTCGTTTCTGCTGGTGGCGGTGAATGTGCTCTGGGCCGAGGGGGTACTCGCGATAGCGAAGAATTTTCGGGAAAAGCGGGCGGAGCCGATGCCGTTTCCGTTTGGGGCCGGGCTTTTTCTCGTGGCGATTTGGTTCGCGCTGGGGTGGAGTCACCTGTGGCGGCATCGCGGTGAATTGCCGATGCCGGGGCCGGGCTATGCGTGTATCCAGCCGAACATCCCGCAAATTCCGTTCGATGGCGGCGCATGGGACGCTTTCCAGAAGAAGGAAGACGACGCGCTGCAACTGGAGGTGGCGCTCTCGCGGCAGGCGATGGCGGCGAAGCCGGACCTGCTGATCTGGCCGGAGGCGATCATCGACGAGGGGGTGTTTCAGGACCGTCCGCTGAACGACGCGGTACGCGGTATCTGCCAGAGTTACGACGGGGCGTTCCTGCTGGGTTCGCAGGATTTCGATATCGCGGGCGGGCGGAAACTGTACAACTGCGCGTACCTGTTCACGGAGGGCGGGGACAGCTACCAGGAATACCGGAAGACGCGGTTGGTGATCCTCGGGGAGTATTTGCCGTTCGGGGACACGTTTCCGTGGTTGCGGAAGCAGATGGGCATCGGGCTGGACTTCACGCCGGGGCCGAAGCCGGAACGATTCACGCTGGAGAAACCGGCGGTGACGTTTGCGCCGCTGATTTGTTTCGAGGACACGCTGCCGGAGGTGGCGGACAAGGTCGTGAAGCTGGAGCCGGATTTTTTTGTGACGATCACGAACGACGGGTGGTACTGGGGCTGGACGGCGGCGTGGGGCGTGCGGCAACACCTGAACGAGGCGGTATTTCGCTGCGTGGAGCACGACCGACCGATGATCCGGTGCGCGAATACGGGGGTCTCGTGCGAGATCGACCAAAGCGGGACAGTGACGGACCGATTGCTCGGGGCGACGGGGGCGGAGATCGACGTGGGGGGGATTTTTGCGGGGAGGCTGAGGTTTTACGCGGCGCAGGAAACGATTTATGAGGCGTGGGGCGATTGGATCGTCTTGATCTCGGCTCTGACTAGCGTCATGCTGGGCGTTCGGCTTTCGAGCCGGAATAACGCATCATGAGTTCGGTTCCCGTTTTTTCTGTAGTCGTACCGTTTTATAACGAGGCGGAAAATCTGCCCCGCCTGATCCGGGAGGTCGACGGGATGCTGCGGGTGCTGGACAAGACGGGGGAGATCATCCTGGTCAACGACGGTAGCACGGATACCTTTGCGCAGCCGCCCGCCAGCCCGGCCTTTGCGATCCGGTGGTTGCAGTTGAGCCAGAACAGCGGGCAGAGCGCGGCGATGTACTACGGGATGCAGGCGGCGCAGGGGGAGTTTGTCATCCTGATGGATGCCGATTTGCAAAACGACCCGATGGATGCGCCGAAGTTGTGGCGGAAGCTGAGGGACGAAGGTCTCGATCTGGTGACGGGAGTGCGGGTGAAGCGGAACGATGTCTTTATCCGGCGGCTCTCGTCGTCGATCGCCAATGCGGTGCGGGGCGCGTTGTTGCAGGACCACACGAGCGACACGGGGTGCACGTTGAAAGTGTTGCGGCGGGAAGCGGCCAAGCGGTTGCCGGGTTGGAACGGGATGCACCGGTTCATTCCGGCGCTGGTGCTTTCGGCGGGGTACAAGATCGGCGAGATGCCGGTGGAGCACCGGGCGCGGCACGCGGGCGTGAGCAAGGTGGCGGGAGGGAAGCGGGCGGTGCGGGCGACGATCGATCTGCTGGGGATGCTCTGGCTGTCGCGGCGGCAGTTCAAGGGACGGCTGCTGGAGGAGAAGCGGTGAGGCTTCCCGGCCCGATATGAGTTGCGCACCGGACATGGAGGCCCTGGGGATCATCGCGGGCAATGGCCGTTACCCGGTCCTGCTGGCCGAAGCGGCGCGGGCGAGGGGGATGAAGCGGATCGCGATTGCAGGTTTTTCGGGCGAGACCGCCGCCGAGGTGGAGAAGCTGGCGGACGATTTTACGCGGTTGCGGGTGGGGCAGTTGGGCGGGCTGTGCCGGTATTTCCGCGAGCAGGGAATCAAGCAGGCGATCATGGCGGGGCAGATCGCGCCGGGGAATCTTTTCGATCTGATCCCCGATTTGCAGGGGGCGATGTTGCTGGCGCGGTTGAAGGAGCGGAACGCGGAATCGATTTTTGCGGCGATCGCGGAGGAATTGGAGAAGTCGGGGGTGAAGCTGCTGCCCGCGACGACGTTCCTGGAGGAGGCGTTGCCGGAGCCGGGGCATATCGCAGGGCCGAAGCTGTCCGAGCGGCAGCGGGACGACGTGGCGCTCGGCTTTCGCGTGGCGAAGGAAATCAGCCGAATGGACATCGGGCAAAGCGTCGTGGTAAAGAAGGGCACGGTGGTCGCGGTGGAGGCCTTCGAGGGCACGGATGCGGCGATGGAGCGGGGCGGACGCCTGGCGAAAGGGGACGCGGTGCTGGTGAAAGTGAGCAAGCCGAAGCAGGACTTTCGCTTCGACGTGCCGGTGATCGGGACGCGGACACTGGAACGGGCGCGCGAATACGGGGTGAAGGTCATTGCGTGCGAAGCGCGTCGCACTTTGCTTTTGGACCGGAAATTGGTAATGGAACAGGCGGGGAAGTGGGGGACCAGCCTCTTTGCGGCGGACGAATCGCTTTTGAATTTATGAGTAATCTACGAGTCGGAGTGGTAGGGGTCGGACACATCGGTCGGGAACATGCGCGGATTTATTCGCAATTGCCGGGGGTGGAATTCGTGGGCGTATACGACCTGGACGGGCAGGTGGCGCAGAAGGTGGCGCAGCGGCACGGGGTGAAGGCCTTCGGGACGGCGCAGGCGCTGGCGGAAGTGGTCGATGCGGCCACGATCGCGACACCGACAAGCACGCACCACGAAATCGCGGGGCTGTACCTGGGCCTGGGCAAGCATGTGCTGGTGGAAAAGCCGATCACGGACAACACGGAGCAGGCGAAGGAACTGGTGGAACTGGCGCACACGAAGAAACTCGTCTTGCAGGTCGGGCACATCGAACGGTTCAACCCGGCGTTGAAGGCGCTGGAGGAAAAGCTGACCCGTCCCCGCTTCATCGAGGCGCACCGGCTTTCGAATTATCCGGGACGGAGCACGGACATCGGGGTGGTGCTGGACCTGATGATTCACGACATCGAGGTGGTGCTGCACCTGGTGCATTCGCCGATCCAGTCGATCGATTCGGTCGGAACGGCGGTGTTGAGCAAAGGGGAGGACATCGCGAATGCGCGGATCCGGTTCGAGAACGGCTGCGTGGCGAACATCACGACCAGCCGGATCAGTTTCGAGAAGGTGCGCAAGATCCGGGTCTTTCAGGACGACGCCTACTTGTCCCTGGATTACTTCGACCAGAGCGGAGAGATTTACCGGAAGATCGAGTCGCGGATCACGAAGGAATCGATCAAGGTCGAAAAGGACGAGCCGCTGAAGCTGGAGCTGGCGGCGTTTGCGGACTGCGCGAGATCGAGCCAGGCCCCGCGGGTGGGTGGCGCCCAGGCGGCGCGCGCACTGGAAATCGCGATGCAGATCACCGAGCAGATCGCCCGACAAAACGCGAAGACGGCCTGACGTCGGCGCGGTTCCCATGGTCATGCGCGCTCCCGAGCCTCCTTCCTCTTCGCGACCGCCGACTCTGATGATGGTTGCGGGCGAGCCCAGCGGGGATGCGCACGGCGCGGACTTGATCCAGGCGCTGAAGGAGCAGAACCCGCGTGTCCGCATTATCGGCACGGGCGGTCCGCGCATGGCGGCGGCGGGACAGGAGCAGCTTTTCGACCTGACCGCCCACGCGGTGCTGGGACTGACCGAGGTGCTGAAGCATTATTTCAAGTTCCGCCAATTCAAAAACAGACTGGTCCAGTTGGCCAGGCAGGAGCGGCCCGATGCCGTGGTGCTGATCGACTGCTCGGGCTTTAATCTCCGGCTGGTTCCACGGTTGCGGACCGAACTGCCCGGCTCGCGCATGATCTATTTTATCAGTCCGCAGGTGTGGGCCTCGCGGGCGGGGCGGGTCAAGGCCATGCAGCGGGACATCGATCTGCTGCTGACGATCCTGCCCTTCGAGAAGGCGTGGTTTGCCGAACGGGCGCCGAAGCTCAACGTGCAGTGGGTGGGGCATCCGTTGCTGGACCGGATCCGGAAAGTCGGGGCGTCGGTGCCGAGTCCCGACTGCATCGCGCTGTTGCCCGGCAGCCGCAAAACGGAAATCGAGGCGCACCTGCCGCCGCTCTGGGAAACGGCGCGGATCATGGGGCGCGACAAGGAGGGGCTGAAGTTCATCCTGCTGTCGCCGAACGAAGCGATGCAGAAATACTCGCTCGAACTGCTGAAGGGACTGCCTGCGCCGAATTTCACCTTCGAGTACAACATCGGATACGCGATCTCGCACCTGTCGCGCAGCGCGCTGGCGCTGGTGGCGTCGGGGACGGCATCGCTCGAATGCGCACTGGTCGGGATTCCGCAGGTGGTGATTTATCGCGTGCATCCGCTGACCTACGCGGTGGGGCGGCGTTTGGTGAAAGTCAATTATCTCAGTATCGTCAACGTCATGGCGAACGAGGCGGTGGTGCCGGAATTCATCCAGGATGCGCTCGATCCGAACGCGGTGGCGCGCGAGGCGCTGGAGTTGCTGGACAACGCGCAACGGCGGGAGACGATGAAAAAGCGGGTCGCGCAGATTGTCGCGACGCTGGGCGAACCGGGGGCGTGTCGGCGGGCGGCGAAGGCGATTCTCCTTGAGGCGGCTTTCGCGAAGGTGACGTGATTGGCGATCAACTCTCGCGCTTGAGGAGGAAATCGGCGATGGCTTCGAGTGGCGCGGCGTCCTTGCCAAAGGGCTTCAGCGCGGCACGGGCGCGGGCGGTGAGGCGGTCGGCTTCCTTCCGGGCCTTGTCCAGGCCGAGGAGGGCGGGGTAGGTGGCCTTCTGGGCGGCGACATCCTTGCCGGCGCTCTTGCCGAGCTTCTCGGTCGTCTGGGTGACGTCGAGGATGTCGTCGATGACCTGAAAGGCGAGGCCGAGGCTCTGCCCGAAGTCGGTCAGGTGCGCGAGTTGCTTGGGGGTCGCATTGGCCGACATGGCCCCGAGCCGGATCGAGCTGGCGATCAGCGCGGCCGTCTTGTTCTCGTGGATGTAACGGAGTTCCGCCGGGGTGATTTTCTTCCCTTCGCCTTCGAGATCGGCGACCTGTCCCGCCACGAGCGCCTGGCTGCCCGAGGCGTGGGCCAGTTCGAGGATGACATCGGCGTGGGAGTAGCGCGTCCACGCTTTGCACTTGGCGGCGATCTCGAAGGCGATGGTCAGGAGCGCGTCGCCCGCGAGCACGGCGATGCCTTCCCCGTAGACTTTATGGGAGGTCGGCTTGCCCCGGCGGAAATCGTCGTTGTCCATGCTGGGCAGGTCGTCGTGAATGAGCGAGTAGGTGTGGATGCACTCGACCGCGCAGGCGAGGGGGAGCGCTTCCTCGATCTTGCCGCGCAGCACTTCCGCCGTGGCGAGGCAGATGACGGGGCGGAGTCGCTTGCCGCCGGCGAAGATGCTGTAACGCATCGCCTGGTGGATCGTTTTGGGCTTGGTGGTGGCCTTGGGCAGGAAGCGATTCAGCGCGGCATCGACTTGCTTCTGGCGCGCGGACCAGTATTGAGAGAAATCCATCCGAGAACTTAAGCGAACGCGCCGGGGCTTTGGCAATCCCTGTTTCGGGAGGCTGTCCGAAAAGTCGATCAATAGATGCGCAGGGACATCCATTCCGGAAAGACGCTGGCGGCAAGGAACACTCGCTCGGGAGACGCCGCTTGCAGCCGGATATTTTCCCCCACGCGGACAGGTCCTATTTCACACGTGTGCCAGTCGCCCAGCGTTTCGCTTGAAATTCTTCGCGATTTTACGTCCTGATCGGCCGTCACGGTGAAGTCGTCGTGGCTGATTAACACGATTTTTTTTCCGGCCCAGGCAGTCGGTATTTGTTGCAGCGAGGCGATTCTCTCGATGCTAAATTCGTCGCCGCCAAAAACCTCATTGAGCGCCCAGAGTCTGGCCGAAAGCGAATCGATGTTCGCCGTCGTGCTTGGCGTGCAGCTCAAAATGGTGATGCCGTGCCAGTCCGTCGTTGTGGCGGAATCGAGCTTGGTCGTGGCAAGGAATTTCTCCGCCGTCAGGTATTGGGGCGACCAGACATACCGAAACCGCAGTAACGAGCGACTGTCCATGTAAAACTGTGGCGGCAACTGGTCGAGCGACGGTGCCAGAGGATGGGGCGACAAACCCTGCAGTCGGATTGCCAGGATAAGGTAGCAATCGACCGGTGTGACCAGGACTGCGACCCTGCCTTGAGGATCGGCCTCGTAGGTTGTGCTCGTCGCCGCCGCCCAGATCGCCTGGTTGTGGTCCACGAAACCGTGCTTTTCTCGGAAGTTCAAAAGATTGCCGATGTACGAACCCATGGGTGAAACGCCGGCATTGGTCGGAAACAAGGTCGGTTGCGCAAACGTCAGGCGCGGATGGTGCAGGTCGGCCAGATTTACGCCGATAAAAACCGGCACAATCGCCGAAGTCAACAGAACCCATTTCGCCGTTGTGCCAAAAATCCCCGACCGAAAGTAAGTGCGCAAAAGCGCCCGACCGGGTCTTGCGACCATAAAAATCAGCGCCGACAAGGCGCCGACCACGCAATGGCGCGGACTCAACAGTTGCGGACTGTAATACCCCATCGGCAGGGCCAGGCCGAGCGCGAGAAAGCCGGTCCAGAAACGGCAACGGTTGGCGCTTCTGGCGCGCCAGAGCGCATGGAATTCCATCGCCAGCAGTATGCCCATGCCGCCAAGGCCAAAGGTGACATAGGCGGCAAATTGTTTCAGGTCGCAGCCACGTTCTGCAAGATCCTCGGCGACATTGAAATAAAGGGCACGTCCGAAAACGAACGCCAGCAGTCCGGCGGTTGCCATGAGCCAGGTGTTTGGCGATTTAAGCACGCTGGTAAAAGTCCGGCGCGAGCTGTGGAGCATCGCCAGTAATGGCAAAAGAAACATGGCGTCCGCCCGCGCACCGACGGCGCAGAACGCCAACGCAAAAACCAGGGCAGGTCGGGCCTTGATCCAATGGTGGGAATCGAGACATCTGGCCAGCAGCATCACGAACCCCGCCGAGACAAAGGCACTGGCGTAAAATGGAGTATGCACCAGAAATGCCGGCGTCAGGATTACGGGGAGCGCGAGGAACAACGACATTTTCCGGTGTGCCAGCAGGCAGAGCAACGTGCCCCAGAAAAAAACAAATCCGGCGAGGCTGGCCGAGGTCACGAGAGAGTCGGCATCGAACGGACGCGGAAAAAATTCGAACAACGCACCGACGAGGATGTAACTCACGAATTGCTTGTCGAAATTGAAATCGCCGCGTGCGATTTCCCAGTGCCCGTTGGCGATGTCCACTCCACCGTCCAGCAGGCAGGCCTGATCGGTCTCGTGCATGTATGGCCCGATGGTGAGTAAGCCGAGCAAAATGGCCACCGCCGCGCAGGCCAGAACATGGGGCTGGGAAAATTTGCGGATCATGGCCCCGTTTTTCGCTGGGAAATCGTGGGATTCTCACCGGCGGGCATGATAACGGTTTGATAGGGGAAGGGCACGGTCACCGTCAAGCTGGATCGTAGAACTGTCCGATAAACCTGGCAACGCCGCCCAGCCAATTTACCTTAACACGCCCTAATCTGCAGCATTGCCGACGAGATTAGTCTCGGACGAAATCAAGTCGGGTGCGGGCGTTCCGGAGCGCTTCTGCTGCGCGACGGCGGCGAGGAGCAGGCCCCAAATCGCCGTGGCGAAGATAAAGAGTGGCGTCTGGAGCACCAACGGCATCGAGTAGATCAGGGAAACGGCGGGAAACCAGAACATCCAGTTTGTAACGAGAATCGGCAGCATCCATTCCGTCACGAAAAAAGCATCCAGCTCGCGCCAGAGGGCTGCGCCGGAATAGCCGAGCGCCTTCCACCGCGTGAGGACTGTGTAAAAGGGCGTGGCGAAGAAGACGGTATAGCCGAATTGATCGACCAGCACCTTGGGAACGAGGACCGACCAGGTCGCGCCCTGTCCGAACCAGATCGCCTGAAAGGCGTAAAATTCGTAGACGAGTGCCCCGGCGATGAAGAACAGGACGAACTTGAAGACCATGTTTTCGAGATGGGCTGGAATCCACCGGCCCTTGTCGCCAATGTAGACCGCGCTTAGTTCGGAGAGAACGCCCCCCGCCAGCGCGGTGGCCAGTGCCGCCGCCAGGATGCCGCCCCGGTGCTGCCAGTCGGCATAACGGGAAAGGAGGTCCGCTGCGACAGGCCAGTTATAATAGGCCACGACGGTGAAGGCCATGGCCAGTTGCAGGGCCAGCATGGAAGGCAGGTTCTGCCAGGCCGCACGAAAGCCCTTCCGAAACGCCTCCACCACGGACTGGAGGAAGGATTCGTCAGGCCTCAAAGGATTTCCCGCAGCCGCAGGTTTGTTTGGCGTTCGGGTTGGTGATGCGGAAACCGGCCCCGGTCAGGCCGTCCTTGTAATCGATGACCGATCCGGCCAGGTAGACCAAGCCCCGGTCCTCGACGAAGAGCTTCACGCCGTGGTAGATGAACTCGTCGTCGCCCGGTTTGCGCGAGGAAATTTCCATGGCGTAGGACATGCCGGAACACCCGCCGGTCTCGATGTAGATGCGGAGGCCCTTGTCCTCGGGATTGGGCTGGCCGATGATTTCGGCGATGTGGTGGGCTGCGCTTTCGGTCAAAGATACCGCAGGCAGAGTCGTTGCTGTCATGCTGGTAGTTTAGGAGAGGCGGGATGGGCTGTCAACAAGCGGTGGGCCAAGCGCTGGCGTTATTCTTTCCGTCCGGCCAACGATACGATTATGGCAAGGACAAGACACATAACGACAAGCCTGAGCCAATGAATATGAACAACGGTACCACCCGCAAAGTCCATGATCTGGTGCATGACTTGGCTTGGGAGCGTTTCCCATGCCCTTCAATGGCCGTTCTCACGGCAAACCAAACTACGCCGCAACCGCCCCGTTTTCAGAATGGTGATTGGAGCGATTGGAACTGTTCGGCTTGTTCTGACGCAAGGCCCGCCATCCGGCCCGGTGCTTGACGATCCAGTCCAGCAAGGCTCGCTCGAAGCCGATGTCGTGCCCCGCCTTTTCGCTCTCGATCCACTTATGGCGCAGGATTTCCTCGCGCTCGGCTAAAAATTCCTGATAGAGCGCAGATTTTTGGAACATAGTATCGGGGCCAGTCTGGGAAGATTCCGCCATAGGTTTGTCAAATAGACGGGTACGGGTGCGTCTTGCCAAAGATTAGGAAGTAATTGACCAAAAAGTCGACTAAAAACACCGATGTTAGCCATCGCGACTAAGCAGGACATTGCCGCCGAACGACTTCCGCCGCTTGATAAAATGACAAAGCCGTGACGCTGGCGGGGTCGGATTCCGTGTACGGTCGGCCTTGGTCGCACGATTCGCGCAGGGCTATCTCCAGCGGCACTTGGGCGAGCAGCGGAACGTGGAGTCGCGCCGCTTCCCGTTCGCCTCCGCCGGAGCCAAAGATATTGTAGCGATTGCCATCATTGGGACAGAGGAAGTAGCTCATGTTTTCAATCAGCCCTATAATCGGTACATTGACCTTCACGAACATCGCCGCCGCCTTGCGGGCATCGATCAGCGCGACCTCCTGCGGCGTAGTGACGATGATCGCCCCGGAAAGGGCCACCGTTTGCACGATGGTCAACTGGATGTCGCCGGTGCCGGGGGGCAGATCGAGCACGAGGTAATCGAGGTTGCCCCAGTCGACACTGCGGAGAAATTGCTGGGTGTAACGGGTGACCATCGGTCCGCGCAGGATGGCGGGAGTGTCGCCGTCGAGCAGAAAGCCCATGCTCATGAGCTTGAGATCGTAGCGGAGGACCGGCTGGATGCGGCCCTGCTCCGTGGCGACGGGGCGTTCGTTCGTGCCGAACATGAGGCCGATGCTGGGGCCGTAGATGTCGCAGTCGCACAGGCCGACCCGCGCCCGGTTTTTTTGCCCGCGCAGGGCGATGGCGAGATTCGCGGCGACGGTCGATTTGCCCACGCCGCCTTTGCCGCTGGCCACGGCGATGACATGCTTCACGCCCTCGATCTTCGTCTGCGGCAGCGCGCCGCCCTCGGCTTGGAGCGCCTTGCTCACCGGCGCGCTGACGTCGAGATGGACGGTCGCTTCGCTGACGCCGGGAATCGCTTCGAGCATGGCCGTGGCCTGTTCCTGGATTTGCCGGGGGATGGCCGCGTCGGCGGTGGTGAGGGCGATCCGCACCGCGACGCGGGTCCCGTCGATTTGCACGTCCTTGACCAGACCAAACGAGACGATGTCGCGGGTGTAGCCGGGGTATTTGATGCCGCGAAGCTGGGCGAGGATCTCGTCGGAGGTGAGGGGTGCGGACATAAGGTTATTAGATTTGATCGTACTCGGAATGAGGGCCGATCCACACCCAAATTATAGTATCGTTTTCCGGATCTCCAACGGCTCGATCATGAATCCCAACGCGCCAAGACCGGAACCCGTCTCCGAAGCGCTCCCGATATTAGTTGATAAAGGGCAAGTTGCGATAATCTTTCGGAGGCCGTTCCCTCGACAAGCTTTCGTGATGAGGGTTCGTTTTTTTGGGAGTTGGATGGCTCGCGGCGCCCGGGGGCGGCGATTACCTACTTGACGGGCACGATGAAGCCGTATTTGGCAAAGACACTCGGCGAAGCGGGTCCCGCCAGATAATCGAGAAACTTTTTCGCTGCGGCGGCATTCTTCGACCCCGCGACAAGCGCGACCGGATAGGCGATGGCCAGCCCGTCGGCCACGGGGACTTCGTAGGCGATGTTCACTTTTTTGGAGTGGAGCGCATCGGTCAGGCTGGCCGCCGCTGGGCCGGGAGGCGGAGGCGAGGGACTCGAGGAAGGTGGGCACGGGGTAAATTGGCTTATCTGGCCTATAAATTTAGGTCAGACTGGGCATTAAGGCAAAAGAGCGCAAGCGGCTTGGGAGGAGTGGGGTGGGGTGTCCGATGCGGAGAGAGGAGGGAGGAGTGTGGGGGTGTGGCCGGATTCGAGGGCGAGGAGGGCGGTTTTGCGGGGGAGGCCGCCCGCGTAGCCGGTGAGGGCGCCGTTTTGGCCGAGGACGCGGTGGCAGGGGACGACCCAGCAGAGGGGGTTGCGTCCGGTGGCGGCGCCGACGGCGCGGTCGGAGCCGGGGGAGCCGAGGCGGCGGGCGATTTCGCCGTAGGTGCGGGTGTGGCCGTAGGGGATGGCGGCGATTTCGTGCCAGATGCGGAGCTGGAAGGGGGTGCCGTGGAGGTGGATGGGGAGGTCGAAGGAGCGGCGTTGGCCGGAGGCGACTTGCTCAAGCTGGAGGCGGGTCTGGGCGAAGAGGGGGTGGTCCTCCTGTTCGAGCCAGCCGGGGGCGATTCTGGGGGCGTGGGGGCGGTCGGCGAAGGAGAGGCCGG
>CAJCII010000164.1 GCA_903970335.1 Bacteroidota bacterium
CGACAAGTGTGCAGGCGCCAAATTCCCGCCTCGACCAAAGGCCTGCGCGCGGCTAAGCAAGGCGGAATTAATTATGCCCGAGAACCCGCTGCCCGCCTCGAAATCGTTCCTGCAAGACTGGTTCGTGCCGAACGATATCGACGGTTTTTTCGGCCTGTTCGTCGATAACCTCTGCCAGCTTATCGTTGTCGTGGGGCTTTGCCCGCCGCTGGCCGGACTGCCCGAGTCGCTCGTGGTGGAGCGCATCCTGCCGGGCATCGCGATCTCGCTCGTGACGGGAAATTTGTTCTATGCGTGGCAGGCGCGGCGTCTCTCGCAACAAACGGGCCGACCGGTGACCGCGCTTCCGTTTGGGGTGAACACGGTGAGTCTGTTTGCTTTCATCTTTTTTATCCTGGGGCCGGTCTATCGGGAGACGCACAATTCGGAGCTGGCGTGGCGGGTCTCGCTGGCGGCGGGATTTTGCGGCGGTGTGGTGGAAATCGTCACGTCCTTTTTCGGCGCGTGGGTGAGGAAACATACGCCGCGCGCGGCGCTGCTTTCGACGCTGGCAGGCGTGGCCATCACCTTCATCGCGATGGGCTTTATCTTCCAGATTTTCAACTCGCCGCTGATTGCGCTCTTCCCCGCGCTGCTCGTGCTGATCGGTTTTGCGGGGCGCGTCCGCTGGCCGCTGGGACTGCCCACCGGATTCATCGCGGTGGTGTTGGGCACGCTCGCGGCGTGGATTCTCCGCGGCCTGAAGCTGGCGCCGATACCGGATTGGCCGGCGACTGCGCATCTCGGCTTCTTTCCCCCGGTGCCGATCATGGGCGGCATTTTCTCGCTGCTGGTCGATCCCGAAGTCTGGAAATACGCGCCGATCTTCCTGCCCATGGCGCTGCTCAATGTCATCGGCTCGATCCAGAACCTCGAGAGCGCGGAGGCGGCGGGGGACAAGTTCGAGACGCGCCCGTCGCTCCTGGCCAACGGCCTCAGCGCGGTGGTCGGCGTCTTTTTTGGCAATCCATTCGCGCCCACGATCTACATCGGCCACCCCGGATGGAAGGCGATGGGGGCGCGTTCCGGGTACTCGGTGCTCAATGCGTTCGCGGTCTCCGCGATTTGTCTGACCGGCGCGGTGCCGTTTTTGATCTGGTTCCTACCGCTGGAGGCGACGCTCGGCATCCTGCTCTGGATCGGGCTGATCATCACGGCGCAGGCGTTCCAGGAAGTGCCCAAGGCCCATGCGCCCGCCGTGGCGATCGGCTTTATTCCGTCGCTGGCCGCGTGGGGCGTTTTGCTGATCCAGACGGCGCTGCAAAAGGCCGCTCCCGGCTACTCGCTTCAACAGGCTGCGGCCCATTTTAGCCCGGACCTCTATATCAACGGGATGCTCGGTCTGGCCCAGGGCTTCATGCTCATTTCGATTTTCTTCAGCGCCATCCTGGTGAAGGTGATCGAGCGGCAATGGCTCGCGGGAGCGGTCTGGTGCCTCATCGCGGCGGTCGCCTCGGCGTGCGGGATTATCCACGGGTTCGTCTTCACGGCGGACGGCGATTACGCGCCGTCGTACTTCCAGTGGACCGGCTTTGCCGGGACGCCGCCGTCGGGGTTCGATTTCGCCGTGGCCTACCTGCTGGCGGCGTTGGTGCTGCTCGGATTGCACGCCTTCAAGCCGGGCGTGGTCGAGTATTGATTCCGGCTACAGCTTCCGAAACGACGCGATATACGCATAGCGCCCCGCGACCGACTTCAGGGTGAGCTTGCCGACGTTCTGCTCATCAAGCTGGCGCAGGTGGTCGAGCAACTCGGGCCGGTGCACGACGTGAAAGTAATCGAGCCAGCGCTTGAGGATGTAACGGAACCAGCCGGGCCAGCTCCCCTGGTCCCAGAAATCGACGACGTAAAAAGCGGAGCCGCGGCGGATGTTCGCGAGCGCCGCGTCGATGGCCTTGGGCCAGGTGGGGATCATCGACAGGGAGTAGGAGAAGAACGCCGCGTCGAACGGCGCTTCGAGGCCGAAGGTCCTGGCGTGGTCGAGCTCCTCGGCCAGGCAGTGCTTCAGGGTGATGCGCTTCTCCAGCCCGGCGGCCTTCACTTTCGCGGCGGCGGTGGCCAGCATTTCCGTGGAGGCGTCCAGTCCGTAGCAGCGGATGCTGGGTTGCAGGCGCGCGAGCAGGATCAGGTTACGCGCCGTGCCGCAGCCGATTTCCAGCACCCGGTCGCCCGGCTTGATCTCCATGTCGTGGAGCAAGCGGTCGCGCCCGAGCAGGTAGTATTTGCGGGTAAAATCGTAGACATATCGCGTCCAGCGGTACATCGCATCCATTTCTTCGGTCGTGGCCATAGGCGGTTGCGTACTAAACAACAAGGCGGCGACTTAAGAAAGCGAAACCGCCGCGCGACGAAACAATTCGGCGACTACTGCGCCAACTTTTGAAAAAGTTCGGCGCGCTCCGTCAAGATGCGATCGGCCATGCGCAGGGCTTCGTCCCGGTCCGCATAGGCGACGGTGCCCGGTGCCTTATCTTCCAACCGTTCCTTCAAGGACGAGAAAACCTCGCGCTGCTCATCGAAAGGAAGCATCTCGATTTCATCCATGATCTGACGCGCAGTCATAAAACCAAGATATACCGCTGGCATATCAATTCAAGCCGTCAGCCTCCAGCCCAAAAACCGACTACTCCATCACGTACAGATGGAACCCGCCGTAGATCGCCGAGCGATCTTCCATCAGCAGCGCCTTCGAGAGCGCTTCCTTGTAGTCAAACTTCGCCTTCAGTGTCGGCGGCAGCGCGGTCTCGACCGGCGATCCCGTCGCCGCCGTGCGGAAGACGATCCGCGAGCCCGGCTTGCCCACGCGCGCGATTTCCGTCCACATCTCGGCGATCTGCTCCGGCCGCATCCAGTCCTGGGAATCGAGGAATACGAACCGGTCGAGCGATTTGTCCGGTTGCGAGCGCATGTACTCGATCAGCGTGGTGTTTTTCACCGAGACGCGGTGGAGATTGTCCCGCAGCGTCTGGAAATTGTCCTCTTTGAGGTAGTCGGGCATGGCTTGTCGTGCGGCCCGGTCGTAACCACGGCTGAACGCCTGCCAGCCGAAGTAATTGTCCGAGATCGGGAAGTCGCAGGCGAGGCGCTTGACGCGTTCCCGGTACATGCCCACCAAGCCACCAGGTGTCTCCGTTTCCATCGCGCTGAACTGCTGCGGCGGAATGCCGAGCGAATAGAGCATCACCGGCATGTTCCCGGTGGCGCGGACAAACCAGTTATCGAAGAACGGCGCGATGTTCTGCTCGAAAATCTCCTCCTGCTCCGCGCGGCTCGAGGCCGACAGCAGCCGCGACGGGTCCCACTTGCAGACGCGAGCGATCGTGTGCAGGAACCGGATGAAGTAGCCCATCTTCGCGTAATCGTAGAAATTCTTCGTGAAGTACTTGATGCGCGGCCCGAAGAACAGCATCCGGATCAGGCCGCCCTTTTCCCAGAACGCGCGGGTATTCTCGTCCAGGTGCTCGGCGAGGTAGGTGAAGTAATTGTACCGGTTCAGCTCGTCGTCCGCGCAACCGAAGAAAAGAAAAAAGTCGTCGTAGCTCGGCAGGAACTCGATCGCCGCCAGCTTCAGGCGCAGCACGCAAAGATGGCTCCGGTTGAGATCGACCGCCTGGATGTGCTGCGGCTTGTGGATCAGGTAGTTCAGGACATTACAGCCGCCGGAGGAGATCGTGAGCATCCGGCTCTCCGAGGTGAGCGCCAGCGCTTTCAGATCGACCCGTGGGTCCTCCCAAATCTGGTTGTACACGAAGCTGTTGAACCAAAACGTGAAAAGCCGCTCCGACATGCCCCTCGGGCTGAGCGGGTGATTATGATGGACTGCGCCTTCCAAGTACTGCGCGGTGGTCGAGTTCATGGTTTTTGGGAAGAAAGTTTCGGGTTACAAGTCCAAGGTGGTTTTTTCAGACTAGCCCCCGCGCCGTAACCGACAAGCCTGATCTGTCGCGCTGCGCCGGCGTCCCGTTTTTACCTCTGGTCGATCGGCTCGACCTTTTTGCCGACGGGGAAGCCGACATACTCGCTGCTCGGCCGGAAAATCTTGTTGTCCTTCAGTTGCTCGATGATGTGCCCCGTCCAGCCCGACATCCGCGCAATCGCGAAGATGGGCGTGAACAGGTCCGTCGGGATGCCCAGGCTGTAGTAGACCGTTGCCGAGTAGAAATCGACGTTCGCGTTGAGCTTCTTCTCCTTCTTCACGATTTCCGCAATCCGGTCGCTCATCTCCACCCACTTGGTCTCGCCCAGTTCGTGGGTGAGCTTGATCGCCATCGCCTTCAGGTGCGGCGCGCGCGGATCGAGTACCTTGTACACCGCGTGGCCCATGCCCATGATCTTTTCCTTCTTCGCCAGCTTGTCGTAGACCCATGCGTCGACGTTCTCCGGCGTGCCGATCTCCTCCAGCATGTGGATGACCGCTTCGTTCGCGCCCCCATGGAGCGGCCCCTTCAGCGTCCCGATCGCCGTCGTCACCGCCGAGTAAATATCGGAAAGCGTCGCAATCGTCACCAGCGCCGAGAAGGTCGAGGCGTTGAAGCCGTGATCCGCGTGCAGGACATACGCCATATCGAGCGTTGCGACCGCCTCCGGTCCCGGTGTTTCTCCGTTGATCAGGTAAAGAAAATGCGCCGCCTCGTCGAGATCGGTGCGGATCGGGGGCAGCGATTTACCCTGCCGGGCGCGGTGAAAATAGGCGATGATCACCCCCACCTTCGCCGTCAGCGAAATCGCCCGCGGGAGCAGAACGTCCTCGCCCTGTGCGCCCACCGGGGCAAGGTCGTAAAGGCCCAGCATGGAAACGCCGGTGCGGAGCACATCCATCACATTCGCGTCCTTCGGCGCATGGGTCAGAAAATCGACCACGGGTGCGGGCAGCGTGCGAGCCGCGTGCAAATCGGCCTTGAACTTGTCCAGCTCGATTCGGTTGGGCAGGCGGTCGTGCCAGAGGAGATAAACGACCTCTTCGTAGCTCACCTTCCCGGCGAGTTCGTTGATATCGTATCCGGCGTAAATCAGGATTCCCTCGTCTCCCAGGACATCGCTGAGACGGGTGGTGGCGGCGACAATTCCCTTAAGTCCAGGTGAGGTGACGGGCATACCACTGAATTAACAAGGCGCGTGCCACTTTGCCACCCAAAACGGCGAAAGATGCCATTTTTTAGGCGCATCGACACGTCGCCAAGCCCGGCTTATGGCCAAAAGACTGCCTCGGCTTCTTCCTTTTCTCTGTTTTTCTTTGTGCGCTGATTTATTCGTCTCGTGCCGACATCGATTGAGGAAAGCGAAATATGGTGTAGGCATTACTCTCGGTGTTTCGGGCTCGTTTTCGTGTCTGTCCCTCTGGCTTGGCCTATCGGGATCGGCTTCGACGGCTTGAATCCCCTTCCCACCCGAACCTTTATGAACGATCCCCAAAAAAAAGTCTGGTTCATCACCGGTTGTTCCAGCGGTTTTGGGCGTGCCTTGGCGGAAAGGGCCTTGGCGACAGGAGCTACCGTGGCCGTGACAGCCCGTTCCATCGAATCGTTCGTCGGCTTAAAAGCCCAATATCCCTCGACCTGTCTCCCGCATGTCCTTGATGTCGTCGATCCGCTCCGGGTGCAGGACGTCATCCGCTCCGTTCTTGCTCAGACGGGGCGCCTCGATGTCGTGGTCAATAATGCCGGCTATGGTCTTCTCGCTTCCCTGGAAGAATCGACCGAGCTCCAGCTCCGGCGCAACTTCGACACGATGGTGTTCGGTGCCGTCCATGTTATGCGCGCTGTCTTGCCCGCCCTCCGGGCACAACGCTCCGGTCATATTGTCAACATCTCCGCCGCTGCGGCGATTTCCAACTACGCGGGCTTCTCGATTTACGGAGGTGCCAAGTCCGCCCTGGAGGGCATTTCCGAGGGCCTCGCCGCCGAGGTGAAACCGCTCGGGATCAAACTGACCCTGGTCCAACCGGGTCCCTTTCGCACCGACTTTATTTCCCGCTCTCTCGAAGAGCCCCCTTCTGCGATTGCGGATTATTCCGGAACAGTCGGTAAATTTTCCGCCTTTCTCCGGAAAATGGACGGTCACCAGCCGGGCGACCCCGCGAAGGCGGCGGCTGCGATTATCAGGCTTGTCGAAATGGAAAACCCACCGTTTCGGGTCGCCTTGGGAAAATACGCCTCCGAAAAAGTGGACCGAGTCTTGAAAGCCCGCCTGCGTGAGGCGGAAACCGTCAAGGAACTCGGCTTCGGCACGGAATATAAATCCTGATTGTAATCAACTATCGTTTGCGGCACCCCGATTCTGGGCCACGTTCATACATGCCCATTCAACAAATCTCCAAACTGACCTCCGATTCCCTCAAAAAGGCGGATCCCCAGGCTCTCCGTACCCTCAGCGACGGCTGTTTCCTCGCCGGTTTTGCCAGCATTGCCGCGTCCATTGCCATCTGGGCCGTCAAGAGCAAGCAGTCCGATGCCGCCCATGGGGAACGGTTTGGTATTTTTGTCGGTCTTTGGGCTCCCACTTTCTTTATCCTCTCCAACCGCTTCGAGCGCTATGCGGACCGCGTCGAGCAGGAAAAAGCCCGCTTGCCGGAATAGACGGATGGCCCCAAAGGGCTAACTCACCTTCCGCGCCCACTCCAGCGTCTTCGCGATCCCCTCGCGCCGCGCCGTTGTCGGCTTCCACCCGAAATGCGCCCCGGCCTTCGCGCCGTCGGCCACGAAAAATTTCTGGTCGCTCGTCCGCCAGGGCAATCTCGTCGGTTCCAGCCGCACCTGCAGCATCTCCTCCAGGATTTGAAAAAGCTCCAGCAGCGAACAACTGTTCTCGATTCCCCCGCCGATATTGAATGCCTCCCCCCGCGCTTTCGCTCCCAGGCGGGCGGCGCGCAGGTAACACTCCACCGCATCGTCGATGTAAAGTAGATCGCGCACCTGCTTGCCGTCGCCCGCGATGGTGAACGGCTCCCGCTGCGGATCGGCTTTTACCGCGAGTGCCTGCTGGCAGAACCAGCCCACCCACCCTTGGTCGAAGGTCGCTCGCTGCCGCCCTCCGTAGATCGTCGAATGCCGGAAGACGATCGTGTTCAGGCCAAACACCCGCGCGTAATCGAGCATGTATTGATCCGCCGCGCCCTTGGAGCAGCCGTAGGGCGTCTGGAAGTCGAGCGGGCATCTCTCGTCGACGCCCTGGGGCTTGCCCGGAGCGCTGTATCGGTGCGCTTCCTCCACCAGCTCCAGCCCGGCCAGCCCGCCGTAGACCTTGTTGCTCGAGGCATAAATCGTTACCGCTTCCGGGCAGTTGGCGCGCACCGCTTCCAGGAGATTGAACGTGCCGAGCACGTTGGTCTCGAAGTCCCGCCGCGGGTCCCGCATCGAGGTGGTCATCGCCACCTGTCCTGCCAGGTGGAAAATGACGCCGGGCCGCGTTTCCCGCACCAGCCGGTCGATTTCCCCAAAGTTACGCGTATCTCCCTGCGTGAAACGGACCGGGCCGAGCGTTTGCAGCCACGCGAGATTCTCCCGGGTTCCCTCGCGGAAAAGGCTGTCGAAGACGCTCACCTCTGCGCCCTCGTCCAGCAGTCGCGCGCACAGATTGCTCCCGACAAAGCCTGCGCCGCCGGTCACGAGAATTTTTCCTGGTAAGCTCATGGTCGTGACGATTTCAGTTGGACTTCGCCTGGCGACTCATTCGCCAGAGTTTGTAGAGTGTGACGATAAAGCTGATCGCGAAGGCGACCAGATTGCGCTTGGTCTTGCCTTCTTTCCTCTTTTCAAAGGTAAACGGCACTTCCTTCAGGCGAAATCCCTCCTTGCCTCGGCTCAACTTGACCAGGATTTCCTCGACGATGTCGAAGTTCGCGCACTCCAACCGCAGTGCTCGCACTTGATCGCCGCGATAGAGCCGAAAGCTGTTGGAAACATCGTGGCAACTCAGGTTGAGCACCAGCCGGAAGGTGACGTTGACCGCCAGGCTCAGGAAAATCAGGATGAACGGGTTTTCCGTCTGCCCGCCCGGCACATAGCGCGATGCGATGACCAGATCGTACTCCTCGCGGTAAGGCCACATCTTCGCGATGAACCCCGGGCCGTGCGATCCGTCCGCGTCCATGATCACGACATACTGCCCCCTCGCTTCGCGAAAGCCCGTGCAGACCGCGTTGCCGTAATACGCCCCGCCCGTGCGGGGGATGCACCGGATTCCGTTCTCGGCGCAGATTTCCGGCGTGGCGTCGCGCGGTTCCGCCGCATCGATGACCAGGATCTCGTAGGCGCTGGTCAGGGCCTCCGCCGCACGGCGCAATTCCGGCAAGATCTGGCGCAGATTCGCCGCTTCTTCGTAAGCGGGCAGGACGATGCTCAAAGTCGGCGCAGCGCTCATCGTGGCGTCGAATGCTCCTCCGGTTCGCGCAACTGCAACGTGGGAAAGGATGCGCTCGCCAGTTGCCAGACCGCATGGGCCAGTGCGTGCTCCGGATGCCAGCCCAGTTCCCGCTCCGCCCGCGAAATATCCGCCACCAAGTGCATCGGCTCCGACGGACTGTACCCGCGCGCGCCGAAATCGAGCTTCACCCGCAGCCCCAGTTGTTCCACCACTGTCTCGATCGTCTCGCGGAGGGGGACGGAACGACCGCTGCCCAGGTTATAAAGGGCCGGAGTTCCGGCGAGGGGAGGTCGATCCACGGCCCGCACGATACCCCGGGCAATGTCCCGCGCCGAACAAAAATCGCGCACCTGGTCGCCGGGGGAAAGCGGAACGGGAATTCCCTCGCTCGCCGCCCGCAGGATCGACGGGAAAAGCCGCGTCCGGTTGTCGTTCGTCCCCGTGAACGAAAAGGGCCGGAACAGCGTCAGCGGCGTCCCGAATTCGTGCGCACCGGAACGCAGCAGCAGATCGGCTGCGGCTTTGCTCGCTCCGTACGGGTGGATGTTTTCCAGCGCGTCCGTCTCGTTCAGCGGCAAGCCCTTTTCGCGATAGGCCAGACCCGTGCTGATAGGGATGAAATGGCACCCCGGCAACTCCGCCGCCAACTCGAACAACGCCAGCGTCGCATCCACATTGAACCGGACCAGCTTGAACCACTGCAGCGTCGGGAAAATCATCCCGCTTCCTGCGCAATGGATGACGCAAGTCGGTCGGAAACTTCGGAAAATCGAACCGAGCTGTTCCTTGTTGTCGAAATCGACGATCTCGTGCTGCGTGCCTGCCTTCGCCCCTCCGATGTGCTGCTCCCCGCGTCCGACCGTCAGTACATCGACCGCGCTCCGCTTCAGCAATTCCGTCATTACATGCGAACCGAGCGTGCCGGAGCTTCCCGTCAGGAGGATGCGCTGCGGCTTGGATTCGGGTTCGGGCATGTGCCTAGGGGTTCGGCTGCGGATTGAGGTCCAGCGTCGTCGGCGGCACGTAGGTCAGCGGTGAGGTCGGAGTGCCCTGACGCAGAAAGACCCCCGCATTATACTGACCGCCTGCCTTGCAGTTGATGTAGTAATACTCCGATCCGATCTCGGATTGGATTTGCTGGAGAATGGCGTCGGGAATTTGGTCCTCGGGCCAGATCATCACCGCTGCGATGTTGTTGTACCGCAGGAACGGGAGCGGCGAGGTCATCGTGCCGTCGTAAAACGCATTGTTCATGTCGTTCCGGTAATTGATCTCCCCGCCGTGTCCCGCCTGCTCCTCTTGAAACGTGTACGCCACAAAGGCCCGGTTCTCCGTCAGCGACACCACCAGCGGCGCCGTGTTGTAGGCCCAGCACGATTTTCCCGGCAGCACTGTCGCCCCATGCAGGCTCCGCAGCACCTGGATGATCCGGCCCCGTGGCGGGTCCTGTGCGATATCGTAGTCGCCCCGCAACGCGCCGAACTCGCGCGGGTCGTTCCGCTGATAATAACAGATGTCCACCCACGTCCAGAGACAGTAGAGAAACGCCACCGTCACCACTGCGGTGAACGTCCGGAAAAACACTCCTCTCTGTACGAACGCCAGCGGTAGAAACGAGATCAACGCCAGCCCGTAAAGGTCGCCCCACATCTTTTCCGCCGTCAGGCTCCGGTCCGACAGCGAGACAAATTCCATCCCGATAAAAAGCGCCGCGATCGCCAGGTGCACCCACCGGCACATCCAGTTCAGCCGGTGCCACACGAACCAAAGAAAAAGCCACGGGATAAACACCGGCCAGAATTGCACCAGGAACATCCACAGCGGGGTCCGCCCGTCCGGCGGCGTCCAGATAAACGACTGCGTGAACGGATTGCCCGACAGCGAATAGAACGTCGGCCAGACCAGCACAATCCCGATCGAACTCGCGATCGTCACCGTGATCCAGCTCGCCGCCCGCCTCCCCGCCAGCCAGGCCATGGCCATCCCCCCCGCGCAAAAAATCAGCG
>CAJCII010000165.1 GCA_903970335.1 Bacteroidota bacterium
ACCGCGTCCTGGATTTTCGCCATGTTCGCCGTGATGATCGGGCAGGGGCCGGGACAGGTGGTGTAGATGAAATCGGCGACCCAGATTTTCCCGGCAAGATCGTGGTTGGTGATGTTCCTGCCGCTCCGTTCGGTCAGGACAAATGGCGGTACGTCACGAGGCGGGAAGTCCTGCAACTGATGGAAATTCGAGGCGGCGCCGGTCTGGGAGGTATTAGCCGCACGATAGACGACCACGCCAACGATCAAAACGGCGAGCAGACGGATGGGCCAACGGTAAAGCGAAGGCCGGGCGGGAGCGGTGCTGGTCATGATCGAGATGGGGTTGGTGGAACGAAATACAAGTCGGAAGAGTAACACGAATCGGACGTTTTTGCGTCATGAATCTTTCTGTCGTTCTCCGCATAATTCTTGATAGTATCCGACCCGTATGACTTTGATCAGGACCCTGTCGAAAACGAATCCCCTGGGGCGCATGGCCGCCATCACGACCGTGGCGCTGTTCCTGGCCGCCTGCTCGAGCGAGGATGTGGACGACCTGACCGGTTCCCACCTGACGCAGCCGCCAGCCGGAACGCCACCGCGAAAACCCGTCGATGCCAACGACATCACGATCGTGGGCCAGGAAGTAGCCCATTCGATCATGGATCTACCGGTGATCGCGGGTGCGGCGGTACCGCCTCTGGTCCAATTCAACGGCGTCACCAGTATCGTGGTGGGCCCCGTCCCGGTCGATACCGATCCTTATACCGAGCTTTTTCGCGATCGGTTGCTGCTGCTCACCCGCTTGAAGTTACGCTTTGTCGAGCACACCCTGCCGCCGCTCATCGTCTCGACTCCCAAGAAGGGCAAGAAAAAGAAGGAAACCGCTCCCACGCCCGAAGCGGTGGAAACGCCCGATTATCAGGTCCTCGCCGAAATGCGCGGCCACTACGACGACGATCTCTACCGGATTCAGGTCCAGTTCGTGGATGCCCACACCGGGGACGTACTCTTCGACGGCCTTTACCGCATCCGCAAGGAAGCCGCTCCCGCCGATCCGGTCCCAACTCCGGTCGATGCCGCTCCTAATGCGCCTCCCAACGCGCCGCCACCAGCGAATCAAGCTCCCGATTATTTCCAACAAGGCCAGACGGGAACTCCCGCCCCGCAATAAAACCATGTCGCTTCCCGTCGCATCCCTCCGGGTCACCACCTTGAAGCTTGCGACACATTTTTTTACGTGCGCCATGCTGCTCTCCGGTTGCTCTTACGAGCATCCGGGCCCGATGGTTCCCTCCGACCTGGAGGCCGCTTCCACTCCGGTCGTCAAGCCGCAGACTCCAGCGGCTCGATCGGTGCCCTTCCCAACCCGGAATAATGACGCGGTCAACGAATCCACCCGCGTAGGGGGCCCATCCGGCGCGACGTCCGCCACCATCAATCCAAGCTCTCCCGGCGATACGCTGCCCGGCAAGCCGCTGCCCCCCTCCGCCACCACTTCCGGTTCGGGGCCGGACCCTTCTGCGGGACTTTTTCCGGAGATCGGACTTCCCGCAACTCAACCAACGACCGCCCCGCCGCCTGCATCCACACCTGCGCCTGAGTCCGATCAACCGCCGAGTCTCGGTTCCGGCTTCGACAACCTCGAAATCGTCGATGAATCGCTCAAAGCGAAAATCGACGTGCAGCGTGTCGGCTCCCAGCCTACCACGAACAACCTCCTCTCCGTCTTCGCCGGCCTCAAAAACAAAACGGGCCGCACCCTCAACCTCGAAATCCAGACTGTCTACAAGGACAAGGAGGGCAATCCGCTCAACGATGGCAGTTGGATTCCCGTGACCCTCAAGCCCCATGCGGAAACCGAATACCATTCCGCCTCCATCTTCCCGGATGCCGCCGATTTCCTCGTCCGGGTCCGGAGTGCCCAGAGCGAGCCGCTATAATTTGGGCACGCGCCCGAGTTGTGCTAGGCTGATCCCATGAACGCAGGCGAATCCGACGAACCGCAGCAGGTGCCCGTCGATGTCCTTCCCCCGCTCCCGAAAGACGGCTCGCCGCCGCCTGCTTCGGATACAAGCTCCGTTCCACCACCGCCGTTTGCCGGGCTCCGCACTTTCTATCACCCCGCCAGCGGCGTGGTCATTCTCGGAATCGATTTTCTCGTCTTCGGTCTTGAAGCGGTGTCCGGATTTCTCGATCTCCCGATTATGTGCGCCCTCGCCTTTTTCACCACGCTTCCGCTTGTCTGGGTGATCCAGTCGCGCTGGGCCAAGGACGAAAACTCGACTGCCTTCGGCAAGGCCTTCCTCGGTGCCTTCCTCGCCGGTCTGCCATTCTCCATCGCGGGCACGATGCTCGGTGCTGCCGTCCTGGCGCTGTCGGGCCTTCCTCATCACCCGGTGGAGATGGTGAAAAAGTTGGCGGAGTCGCAGGGCAATCCGGCTCGGAAATAGGCCGTTTGCTCGTTCTTGACACCACGTAAGAACGAGAAAAAATAGCCCGATCTTCTCAATCGCTTTTGGCTTCGATCTCATGAAAACCATGCTTTCGCGATGGATGTTTCTTCTGGCGCTGTTGATGTTTTCCGTTACCGGGTCAGGTCGGGTCAGGGCGTTGGAATCTGGCTCTCTGATTGGCATTGGGATTGTCGTCGATGGGGACAGCCCCCGGTTAGACACCCACACGCCAATTAATACTGTCCTCATCAAAGACCACCTGACCATTCGCGAAGTCATGCCAGACTCACCCGCCGAGAAAAGCGGTTTACAACAGGGGGACGAGATTATTCAGGTGAATGACCGCAATGTCGGAGGTATGAGCCTGAAGGCTGCCTGCGACTTGATCCGTGGACCGGATGGTGTGCCGGTAAAAATCACGATCATCCGCAGCGGCGAATCGAACGCGCTTTCCTTTACGATTACTCGAGCTCACATGATTTTTCACCGGGGAACGTAACGCCTAAAACCATGGATTTTCGCTCGATGCTTCGTCTCCTCGTCCTTGTGGGCATTCTCGCCATTCCAAGCCCGATCGATGCTGCCGGCCCCAACTCCATCTGCGGCATCGGTGTCGTCGCCACGACAGACGATCCTCCCGTCAACTTATACGGGCAGGCCCCCGAGGCCACGGTCAAAGACCATCTGGTGGTGGACTACACCATACCGGGCGGGCCGGGAGCGCTGGTGGGATTACAAAAAGGAGACGAGATTACTCAGATCGAGGACCGAAAAGTAGCCGGCATGAAATTAAGAGCGGCCCTGGGCTTGATCCGCGGCCCGGTCGGCACGACTGTGGCCCTGACCATTGTCCGCCAAGGCGTGGC
>CAJCII010000166.1 GCA_903970335.1 Bacteroidota bacterium
TGCGTCCTCCTGAGAAAACTGCTCACGAAACTCTTTCAATGTCTTGGGGAAACCCGGTCGGGCCATCCAGCAAGCATGGGCCAAGCGTCACGGGAGTCAACGGGATAAGCATAATTCCTTATTCTCCGAGAGTATCTCTTCGGTTATTTTAGTCACATAGCTTTGCGCAAAAATCAGAGCGCCAATGCCGATCGAAGCCGTGACAATTAGGCTCGCGATCCCCACCCACACTCCTATATCCTCAAGCTGAGGCCATTTTTTTGCCTGTTCTTCGTTTTTATGGACTTCATCTTCCAAAACCTTGACTTGAAAATCCAAGGGTTGCGACGCGGTAAGCGAAACAGGTACGCCAGAAGTCTCCGATGAATTTGACCTTCCCCAAGTGTAGATCGCAAAAAGAACGATTATTAAGACAAGAATGGCGTTCGAAATTTTGGAATAAAAGTTCATAAATTCAAAGGCACGCAAGAATATCCAAACTTATTGCGTCGCATTATAGTTAATACGGAGAGAGCCGAAACACCAAGTCAAACATTTTGGGCTTTCTCCTCAGGGCCTCGGAAACCGTTATTACCGACTTGTCATTTTAGAGCGACCGGTTCTGCTCGAATTCGGTTCCGCGTTGTCCTAGGCTCGGACATGAATCGCACCGTTCTCATCCTGGTGGCGACCGTCCTGCTGGTGGTGTTTCTGCTCGTGGCGGGAGCAGGCGGTTTCATCTGGTGGAAAATCTCCAGCCTGAAACAGGACCTGGTGCAGCAGCTCGAAAAAAAGATCGGTGCGCAGGTGCAGGTCTCGTCGCTCGATCTCGACCCCTGGGCAGGAGAACTCCGCGCCGCCGGCATCTCCCTCACCAACGACAATCCCACCGCACCGTGGCAAAAGGGCGACATCAGTCAGGCCACGGTGCACTTTCGCCTGCTCGACATCTTCTCCTCGACCATGCCCGTGAGCGTCGAAGTGGGGTCGTGGAACGTCGTACTCAGCCCTTATGCTTCCGGTCCGAGCGAAGCACCCGCCAATCCCATGCCCGATGCGTCGACGCAACCGGGCCCCGCCTCGCCCGCGCCGGGCCGACTGCGCGTCGACAAGCTCGTCGCACAGGATGGCTCGGTCGAAATCGACCTATCCGGCGACCGAAAAATCCTGGTTCACGGGGTCAACTTCGATGCGGAAAATAACGGCGCGGGGGTCTGGTCCACCGACGTTCAAGCCACCTCTCTCGAAGCCGGGACGCTCTCTGCGGATGCCAGTTCCGTTCACGTCCGCGCCGAACCGAACGAAATCGTCTTCTCCGGCCTGCGACTCGCCTGCGACCAGGGATTCGTCACCGGGGAAGGCCAGGTCGCGCTGACCCCAGACCACCGCGCCCATCTCGCGCTCAAGGCCACGCAACTCCCGCTCGAGATGCTCGTCGCTGCGGCCTGGCAGATGAAACTCGCCGGGCTGGTCTCCGGCGATCTGACTTACGATTCACAGGCCGATTCGGCTTCGGCCAAGGGCCAAATCTCGATCGACCACGCCAAGTTCAATGTCCTCCCCTGGCTCGACAAAGTCACCTCCCTCGTCGGCCTGCCCGAGGTCAGTAACGTCGATCTCGACCAGGCCACCGCCGATTTCTCTTGGAAAGACCAGTCGCTCCATTTGACCAACGTCGATGTCCGCAAGAACGACGTGATGCGCGTCACCGGGAGCATCGACCTCGACCCGGCCGGCAATGTCGACGGCAAACTCAAGCTCGGCCTGCCCTCCACCGTCACCGGCAAATGGCCCGCGCTGCAAGATCAGGTCTTCTCCTTCCAGCAGGACGATTATAATTGGGCCGACGTTCACCTCACCGGCACGCCCGACCACTTGCAGGAGGACCTCACGCCGCGACTTCTCACCGCAACGCTTCAGGAAGGCGCGAAGGACGGCAACTTGCTCATCGATCAGGCCACCAAACAAGCCACCGATCTGATCAAGAGTGTCCTCGGAAATTAGAATATATGTGCAATCGCTCCCTCGTTCTGCGTCCTATAGTCTTGAAACTTGCAGAATGTACCCTAAACTAAAACAGTAGTGCCTGTGTTAAAACCCAACCCCGATGACGGGGGCGAAAGCCAGCGAATCATTTCCCCTTTCGCCCAGACCACTTCCACGGTCGCTCCTGCGCGGCCAGGCGGGCCTGCGTCCCTCGCCCTTTGGATCGTCTCCGGCCTCCTCGTCGTCCTCGTCCTCGGCATCGTCGGTTTCTTCACCTTCAAGTACCTCGACGACCCCTACCGGACGCTCGAGCCGTTTCCGATGGACAAGTATCTCTCCGATTACCGCTCCATGGCGGGGGCCAAATTCAAGGCCGATCTCAAAGTCTCCGCCGACCTCGGCTGGAAAGCCGAGACCGGTCGGCTGATGGTCTTTAATCTTCAGAACGACAGCCGCTCCGTCGTCGTCTTGATCCCGCCGAAATTAAGCGGCATCTATTTCACCAAGGGACAAAATTACCAGGTAGCGCTCGAAGTGGGCGAAGGAGGCCTCGTCTATGCGGACTCATGTGAAAAAGAATAGCGCCATCGCATTCGCCCTGCTGCTGCCGTTCGTTCTGGCCGCGCAGGACAAACCCGACTCCAACCCCGTCGATGCCAAGCCGCCCCCACCCGCCGCCCCGGGATCGGGCCTGGACTCGCTCAAGCCCCAGCCGTCGAACAACGATACCGAGATCGACTCCAGCACCTCAACCGCCCTCAATTATCTCTTCAACATCAAACCCGGCGAAGGCACCACTGCCAAGGCCGGGGCGGATGTCGCCAGCGCGCTCGCGGACAAAATCAAGGCCGTCGATGTCCTCCAGACCCCCGGCCTCGACGACCCGCAGGTCCGCGCCCGCTTCGAGACCTACCTCAGCCTCAAGGAAGTGCCCCAGCCGCGCATCGACGAATACTTCGGGAAAATGGTACAGGTCTCGGAAATCCTCAAGACCGGCGACGTCTTCAACGCCTGGAAAATGCTCTACATCCTCGGCGACTACAAGGACCTCGATGCCGGGATCAGCCGGGAACTCGCCCACCGCATCGAAACCATCTGGAATACCGACCGCACCAAGGACGGCCTGGAAGTCGCCAACGACCAATTACGCGATAACATCGAGACCTACGATCACAACGCGGACATGATCGCCTACGACATCCACCACGATGCCGAGGAGGAACAACAAAAGAACCAAGGCAAGGGCGGCGGTGGTGGTGGCAACAACAATCAGGCCAGCCAAAGCGCCTCGACCAATTCCCCGCTCACCAACCCGAACGTCGATCCCGAAGCCGCCGAAGCCGCCATGATGCCCACCATGTCCGCCTCCCTCCAAGGCAAGATGGAACTCACGGCCGAGTACCTCAAGCTCCTCGAGGCCCGCGCCAAGATCAAGATGAACGAGATGCGCGAAAACAAAATGAGCGACCAGGACCGCATGGACTTCGCCGACTACATCCGCACCCTCTATAACAGCCACCGCTACTACCACGTCATCCTCGCCGCCGACTTCTACCGTACCATCTTCAACGAGGGCGATTACCCGCAGGACCTCGCCAACGAAGTCGCCGCCTCCTCCGGTCTCTCCGCCCGCACCGCCGCCGAATCGGCCAACAAGGCCAGCAAGACTGCGGGCCTCAACTACAGTGGACCTCTCGGCGCCATCAACGCGCTGAGCAACGAATCCACCAACTCCAATTCGGGCTCGCAACAAGACCAGCCCGTCAGCATCGCCGACGAAGTCACCTCCGCCCTCGAGATCAACAACGAAGTCAACAACGCCATCGAGGTCTTCAAGTACAAGGCCGGCAAAGGTCAGATCGCCGCCGCCGCCCAGCAGCTCCAGGAAGCCTTCCTCGGCAACGAATTCCACCCCGGCCTGCAAGGCCTGCCCCGGGAAGACAAGGAGAAGGTCGGCGATTTCATCGGCAAGCTCGACGTCCTGAAAAATCAACTGGAAGTGCGCGACTTCGAGCAGGTCGAAGCGCAGATCGACAGCATCAAGCAAATCGCCAACGATTTCGATTCCACCAAGCCCCTCGCCCTCGTCAACGGCATCAAGCTCGAAAGCCAGTTGCGCCTCGGCAAGGCCCGTCTCCTCGCTCAGGCCGGTGCCCTCACCCAGGCCATGCAGGAATTCCAGACCGCCGCCGAGGAATGGCCCGGCAACCCCGACCTGCGCACCTCCGCCTCCGGCTTCTTCAACACCGAGGACCTCCAGAACCAATCCACCACCGAATTCGACCGCCTCGTTGAAGACCAGAACTACCGCGCCATCTACGATAAGCAAATCGCCTTCGGCCCCGCCATCAAGGGCGACACCGTCCGCGAACAGAAATTCAAGGACGCCCTTGCCAAGGTCGAGAAAGCCGAGATCGCCGCCCAAAAGGCCAATATGCAGGCCGTCAACGGCGACTCCGACGGCGCGTGGGAAACCATCGATCTCGCCGTCAAGGACTGGCCCGACGACCTCAAGCTCAACAAGCTCCTCGCCGATCTCTCCGGACGCAGCGCCGATTTCGTCAGCGCCCTCAACAAGGCCCGCGACGCCGAGGCCAAAAAAGAACTCGGCTACAGCCTCACTTGGTATGTCAACGCCCAGGGCTACTACCCCGCCAGCATCATCGCCAACGACGGTATCGACCGCGTCAGCAAGCTGATCCTCAACCCGAAGGACGACTCCTCCTCGTCCGATGCCAACGCAGGCACGAATTAGTCGACCGGGCCCGTTTGGCCGCTATGGACACGCCTGCCCAACTCGACGCGGCCGTTTACATCGAGAACCTCTCCGTCTCCGTCGGGCGCGGCAACGACCACAAGCTCCTCCTCCGCAACATCTCCCTCGCCGTCCCCGAGCGCTCCTTTCTCGCTATCGTCGGTGCCTCCGGCTGCGGTAAAAGCACCCTCATCCGCGCCCTCGCCGGCATCCAGCCCGTCTCCGCCGGACGCATTCTCCTCGCCGGTCACCCGGTTGGCACCCTCCGCCAGCAGCTCCCCCTCGCCGTCGGTTACCTCCCGCAATTCGGTGCCTTCCACCCCGACCTCACCGTCGTCGAAATCCTCGACTACGCCATGTCGCTCCGCCTCCCCTCCTCCGTCCCCCGGACCACCCGCGACCAATGGTGCGAACACGTCATCGATCTCGCCCGCATCCGCCCCCTCCTCCACCAAAAATACCGCACCCTCTCCGGTGGCCAGATGCGCCGCATCGCCCTCGCCGAGGAACTCATCGGCGACCCCGCCTTCCTCCTCCTCGACGAAGTCACCAGCGGCCTCGACCCCTACTCCGAGCACGAACTCATGGTCTGGCTCAAGGAACTCGCCCACGGCATGAACAAGACCGTCGTCCTCGTCACCCACGCCGTGAGCAACCTCCGCCTCTGCGATTCCGTCGTCCTCCTCCACGAAGGTCGCCTCTGCTTCCAAGGCACCTACGACGACCTCCTCCGCGCCCACGACACTGAATCCATTGAGGCCGTCTACGGCGCGTACCAGAATGCCTCCGCCACGGGCGACTTCGTCGGCTTCGACCACGACCGCTCCGGCGAACTCCCCCCCGCTCCCGCGCCGCGCTCGCTCAACACCGCCCCTCCCCCCGGCAGCCTCAGCCAGCTCGCCACCCTCGTCCGCCGCCAGTTCCTCCTCCTTGGCCGGGACCGCGCCCAACTCTGGCTCCATCTCGCCCTCCTCATCACCTTCCCCCTCCTCGTTGCCATCTTCGCCACCAAGGGCCTGCCCCAGGTCCGCACCCTCAGCCTCAACATCGAGCCCAACATCGTCCAGAGCCTCGCCGAAAACCTCGCCTACCTGAAGGAGTCCTTCGCCGCCGCCTCGCTCGTCTCCGGCCTCGCCATGTTCCAGGTCATCCTCCTCACCCTCATGGGCGCCAACAACGGCGCGCGCGAAATCGCCAAGGAACGCGACGTCCTCGAAAAAGAACTCCGCGCCGGACTCTCCCCCTGGTCCTACGTCACCACCAAAATGCTCCTCCTCGTCGGCCTCTCCCTCGCCCAGGCCTTCTGGATGACCTGGTTCGTCAAGACCGTCTGCGGTTTCCCCGGCGCTTTCTCCAGCCAGTTCGAAATCCTCTTCGTCGTCACCCTCGCCATGAGCTCCGTCTGCCTCGCCATCTCCTCCGTCTCGAAGTCCCCCGAACGCGCCTCCCTCCTCGCCATCTACCTCGTCGGCCTCCAGCTCCCCCTCTCCGGTGCCGTCCTCGCCCTCCCCGAAATCGTCAGCACCTTCTGCCGCCCCTTCATCGCCGCCTACTGGGGCTGGAGCGGCTACCTCAAGACCCTCGCCGCCTTCCGCCATTACGACATCGTCCGCCAGTCCACCGACACCTACATCGCCGACTTCGACCAAAGCCTGCTGCTCCTCATCCTCCACACCCTCGTCGGGGCCCTCGTCGCCTGGATCTTCGTCGCCCGCACCTCCCTCCGCCGTTAACCCCTGGGGAGGGTCAGCTTCCGGCCTGACCCATTTCCCCCGCCTTCCTCCTCAGGCATCCGCCGACCTCCAAGGTAGCCGCCGCGATGGGACGAGTCCCTCCCGAACGGCGGTGCAGTCGGTACCTGTCGCACTCCGTGCGACGGAACCCGAGCGCAGCGAGCCCTCTCATCCTCAAAACAACAAACCGTCATCCTGAGCGAAGGGCAGCGGAGTCGAAGGATCAGCCCCCGAACGATCATCGCCCTTCGCCTTGCCTAAACTCGACAAACGCTACTCAGACTAAATCACGGGGTTATCGACCGAGCGGAAATTCCCTGTGCGCATCTCCTAATGTAGCGGCGGTCTATGACCGCCGTACGGGCAGCATTCAATCCTTTTTTATTCGCGATAGAAATGTCGTCTAAACATTTGGACATCGTAAGCATGTGTGCTAACAACAGCGAGGATGCAACCGATTGCGATTTACAATTACAAGGGTGGCGTAGGGAAATCGACCATCGCTGTTAATCTGGCCGAAGCCGCTGCAGATGCAAAACAGAGTGCATGCGCAGTAGACTGCGATCCACAGTGCACGACCAGCTTTTACATGTTGGGAACGCCCAAGGTAGTTGAGAAGATGAAAAATCTGAAAACCATCCGCAAGATGATGAACTGGATTGGAACCAATGATAAACTACCTTACTCGCCTAAGGGATTACTCATTTCTGTTCCAAACTGGCGAGCCAAGTTGATCTGTGGCGACATGACTCTGACTGAACTTGAGATGCAAATGGTCCTCAAAGGTATAGGAGAGGCTCAAAGAATCTGGCAGGCCCTTTTCAATCTGAACGATACCGACGCTATGGACCAGCATTGGCCAATCATCGATTGCTCTCCTTCTTATAGTTTCTTTACAATAGCGGCAACTTTCTGTGCTAGTGGAGGTATCTTTATCCCGGTAACCACAGAAGAAGATTCTTTTTATGGAATTACTCTTAGTGCTCGCGCAATACAAAAAGTTGCCGCTTACATCAAAGCTGCACCAAAAATACTGCCAAAGTGCGGCAAAATCAAAGGTATTATTTGCAATCGAGTCGAACCCAAACAAAAGTCGCCATTACTTGCGGCACTCAAATTCAGTGTGGATGTGTCGCGCTCCGCATACCCAGACTCTTTTGATCCTGATTTTAAAATTTTAGATACGATTCTTCCAGAAGATCCACAAATCCCGAGTATTAGGGCGAATCATAGAACCCTTAAAAGCTACGCACCGGGTTCGTCCAGCGCGAAATCATATGATATGGTATACGAAGAGATTAAATCCCTACTTTCATGATTACTGATATTTTTAACGATTCATTGCTATCTGACGTTGATCCAGTAAAAAAAGCGAAAAAAAAGTTCGCGACATTTTTACGGCAAGAATGGAAAAAAGCCTATAAAATAACGTATGATGAAGCGCTGGACTTGGCGACTATCTGGGCGGCAACGGCAACGGATGACAGGGAAAAGCTGTGCAAAAAGATGAATATTCATCGGGCCGTTAAACTTAATGGATTTCTGAAGCAATTTAAAAAGACCAAAAGTCTCAAAAAAACTCAAAAATGGAGTCCTACCGAAATACTCGATCTGGCCAGTAAACTTGACGAAATGCCACACGAAAATCAACTTATCATGCTATGGCAGTTGCCGAACCGTACGGGACTCAACTTGGAACTAGGGCTTGATCCCACAAAAACATCTCTCAGCCAAACTCTTTTAAGCATTATGCAACGGCGTAATCTCGGTGATCTAAGCAGTCTTACGAATGTATAACCTTCAACAAGCAATCAAATATGCCTGACGATTTAGGTTTCCCACCCGAACTACCAGATAATTTGCTAAAGGATCTTATAAATTCGAGACCCCCAATACATCCGCCTGGAAAGGGGTCCGCTAGTTTGTCCGAAATAGAAGATAAGCTAGTTAACATCGAGGCAAAACTCGAACCCCTTTCTCCAGATCAACTCGCCACAATCAGATCGGATATCAAGGCCCTTCAAGGGGATTTGAAAAACATTCAGAATTACCAGCATGGCATTTACCAATGGCTGGTTGCTATTGGCGGTCAGGTGGGTCTTAAGCCAGCCGAGGAAGCAAGTAGCACTCAAGCGCATGATGTTTCGTAAACACTTACGTTTAGTCAACCAATATGCGTGGATCGAAGCCTACGATTTTAAAAAGATCAAACACGGAGCAGGACTCAAATCTCTCGCCCAAACTTTCCTCCTCCGCCTTGGCTGCCTTTGATGCGGGAATCGCCGCTGATCGTCAAAACGGTTCCCTGCGAAAGATAGGAAATAATCCGGTGGAAGCGGTGAAAGAACTGTGTCGCGTCCGGCGCAAAGCCAAGTAAATGCCCCTTAAATCCTCCCCCCTCCCCTGGACCTTCGAGCGCACCCTGCGCCCGGGCGAGTCGGCCATCGTCGCCGGGATCGATGAAGTCGGGCGCGGCTGCTGGGCCGGTCCCGTTTACGCCGCCGCCGCGATTATCCCCGACGGTCTCCGGCATCCGCACCTCACCGATTCGAAGCAGGTGCCCGCCGCGCAGCGCGACGAACTCGACCGCTTCCTCCGCGCCCACCCCGAGGTCCGCTGGTCCATCGGTACGGCCTCGGTCGAGGAAATCGACGCTCTCAATATCCTACAGGCCACACTCCTCGCCATGCGTCGCGCCGTCGCGGGCCTCGCCCTGCCGCCCGACCTCTGCCTGGTCGATGGCCGCCAGAAAGCCGGTCTCCCCTGCGCCGAGCGGGCCATTATCGATGGCGACGCGCTCTGCCCCTCCATCGCCGCCGCATCCGTTATCGCCAAAGTCGCCCGCGACCGTCATCTCTTCGAACTCGCCGCGCTTTACCCCGGCTACGGTTTCGAGAATCATAAGGGCTACGGAACCCCGAAACACGCGCATGCCCTTGCCCTTCACGGACCTTGCCTCATTCATCGCCGATCGTTTCGACCGGTGCGTGACTGCGCCCGCGCCCCGGCTGGAGACCGCCGCGCAGATCGGGCAATACGGTGAGCGCGTCGCCGCCGCCTACCTCCGCCGTCACGGCTACCGTGTCCTCACCCGCAACTTCCAGACCGCCCGGGGCGAAATCGACCTCGTCTGCCGCTGCCGCGAGGTCCTCGTCTTTGTCGAGGTCCGCACCCGCGCGGGGGAGGACTTCGGTCGTCCGGTCGAGACCATCGGCGCCGACAAGCGCGAGGCCCTCCGCCACGCCGCCCGCCGCTACCTCGAAATCCTCGGACGCGACGACCTCCATTTTCGCTTCGACGCCGTGGAAGTCATGCTCCGGTCGGGCACCGTTCCCGCCTGCACGCTCCTCGCCGATTTCTTCCCCTTCGAGACCGATGGCAGGTAAGGTCGACCTGCCCGCGATGAATTTCATTTTCCTCAACGCCTGATCTGCTAGGTATAAGCCGTGCGCCTTTCTTCCGTCCTGTTGTTTCTCCTGCTCGGTTTCGCTCCCGCCTGGGCCCAGTCCCCGCCCGACACCAACGCTCCCACTGCGGCGACTCCCGCCAGCCCTGCCGATACCGCCATCACGCCCGACGCCCAATCGCCCGAGGCCGTGCCCGGCGGGGTCAATGTCCATTGGTATGGCCATGGCTTCGTCTACCTCGTTTCGTCCGTCGGCATTCGCGCCGCCATCGATCCCTTCGGCCCCGACACCGTGCACTATACGTTCCCGCCCCATGTCACGGCGGACTTCGTCATGGTCACGCACGAGGCCGAGGACCACTGCGCGGCGGACCGCATCTTCGGCGATCCTCTCATCTTCCGCAGTGTCATGGCCGTCGGCTTGCAGCGCGCCAACGGCATTCCCTTCAACGGCATCGCCTTGCAAAAGGACCCCTCCGGCGAAGGCGGGGCCAACACCGCTTTCAAACTGAAATTCGATGGCGTCACCTTCTGTTACCTCGGCCAGATCAGTCTCCCGCTCCTCGCCCAGGAAAAAACGCAGCTCGGCCATGTCGATGTCATCTTTCTCCCCGTCGGCCTCACCACTCTTTCCGTCGGCGACTTCAATCAGATTGTGACCGAACTCGGGGCCAAGATCGTCATCCCTATCAACTATAAGACCGACCTCTCCGGCATCCTCTCCCTCCGCACCTTGGACGAATACCTCGCCGCCACCAAGTTCCCCGTCCGCAACGTCGATTCCAGCGAAATTGTCGTCACCCGCGCCTCGCTCCCGACCTCTCCGACGGTCTACGTCCTAAAGTCTCCGTCTCAATGAAAATCCTTCTCCTCGGTTCGGGCGGACGCGAACACGCCCTGGCCTGGCGACTCCGTCAGGACGACCCCGCCCTCGCTCTCTTCACCGCGCCCGGCAACGCCGGTACCGGCCAACTCGGTACGAATCTCCCCATCGCCGCGACCGATCTCGCTGGCCTCCTCGCCTGGGCCGAAAAGGAACGGCCCGACTTCACCATCGTCGGCCCGGAAGCTCCGCTCTGTGCGGGTGTGGTGGACCGCTTCGAGCAGGCCGGGATCCCCATCTTCGGCCCCAATGCCGCCGCCGCTCGCCTCGAAGGCAGCAAGGTCTTCACCAAGAATTTCCTTCTCAAGCACGGCTTGCCGACCGCTCCCGGTGCGGGTTTCGTCGATTCCGCCTCCGCCCTCGCCTACAGCCAAGCTCATCCGCTTTTCCCCCAGGTCCTCAAGGCTGACGGACTCGCCGCTGGCAAAGGCGTGATCATCGCCCAGACCCCCGAGGAAGCCACCGGGACCATCGCCCAGATCATGGACCAGCGCGCTTTTGGCGATGCGGGCAACGCCATGGTCATCGAGGAATTCCTCCCCGGTCGCGAAATGTCCATCCACGTCCTCACCGACGGCCTCTCCCACGTCATCCTCCCTATCGCGCAGGACCACAAACGCCTTGGGGAAGGGGATTCCGGCCCCAATACCGGTGGCATGGGCGCCTACGCCCCGGCACCTTTCGCCACGGCAGAATTGCAGGCCCAGATTTCGCGCGAAGTGGTCGTTCCCGTGCTCGCTGCGCTCCGTGAGGAAGGCATCGATTTCCGCGGCATTCTCTACATTGGCATCATCTGGACCGGGGACGGCCCCCGCATCCTCGAATTCAACGTCCGCGGCGGCGACCCCGAGACCCAGATCCTCCTCCCGCTCCTCGATACCCCGCTTCTGGAAATTTTGCAGGCCGTCCGCGACCGACGCCTCGGCGCCATCGACGTGCGCTCGAATGCCCGCCACGCCGTCACCGTGGTCATGGCCGCCGCCGGTTATCCCGGCACCCCCGAAACCGGTGCATCCATCGAAGGCCTCGAATTCGACCTGCCCGATACCGCCGTCTTCCATGGCGGCACGAAGCAGGACGGCTCTCAGGTACTCGTCAACGGCGGACGCGTCCTCAGCGTCACCGCTTGGGCCTCCGACCTCGCTTCCGCGCGCGATCTCGCCTACCGCCGCGTGGCGAAAATTCATTTTGCGGGAAGTCAGTTCCGGCGCGATATTGCCGCGCGATTGACTCTGGAATGAATCTTTATCCCCCCTTGCTCTTCGTTCTGACCGCTACGGCCCTTCTGGCCGATCCGTCGCCCGCGCCATTGTCCAAGGCACTACCTCTCTCGATCCTCACTGCCAGTCTACCCGGACATATTCTCTATTGGCGACTCGCCACCTTTAGCCCCAAAACGACTTGGCCCGATCTCGTCTCGCAGTTTCATGACAGTTCGGCCCAAGGCGTCGTCGGTGCCATCTGCGATCTCCGCAGCAACATCGCTGCTGGCGATTATGCCGGTGCCGCCCGCTTTCTCGGCCTGCTCGAGCCTCAGGACACGGGCTTGGTCAAATACGTTTCCGATTCGAAATCAGACACATTGAGACACCCGTTTCGATCCCCCATCGTTGTCTTGGTGAATAACCAAACCACTGGAGCCGCCTCAACCCTCGCCGCCTGCCTCAAGACCGACGGTGCTATCGTCATTGGTCCGGCCACAACCGACAGTCATATCCTCGTCCCCGACATCGCCCTCTCCACCAACGACTCCGCCGAAAAAGCCGCCCTCGCCCTTATCGACCGGGGCCAGATCCTCGACGTTATCGGGGAAGCCGCCGAACGCCATCGCATGAACGAAGCCGCCCTCGTCCAGGGCGACGACCCCGAATGGGACGCCTACCTCGCCTCCATGGAAAAAAACTCCGCCGACGGTCGCCTCAAGCTACCTACCGTCCGCGACCCCGTCCTCATCGCCGCCCTCGACAGCCTCAAGGCCATCGAAGTCACCCTTCGCCCCCCTCTTCCCGCTGCTTCGCCCGATGCCCCGGTCGAAACCACCTCGTCGAATCCATAAAAAGACTCGTGGCACCTTTGGCTTGATCGATGCTACTCCTGAGCCACGGCCCTTCCGGCGCACGAGATCGCCGCGCCACAGGGCAACCCAAAATTGACCGCAACGTGGCCTTGCCCTAACTTGCAAAAACTCCCTAGGGTTCTAGGTTCATTCCCCCCCTCCCTGCATGAGAAACGTCCTCTTTGTCTGTACCGGTAACATCTGCCGCAGCCCCATGGCGCAGGGGCTCTTTGCCGATTTGGTCCGGGGCCGTCGCGACATCGAAGTCGGTTCCGCCGGCATCGGCGCCATCGGCGGTCAGCCCCCTAGTGTCCACTCCGTCGAAGTCATGGCCGAAATCGGCCTCGACATCCGCCACATCCGCAGCAAGCCCCTCAGCGCCGAACTCGTCCGCAAGGCCGACTTCATCTTCGTCATGACCTACGGCCATCTCGACTCCATTTTCCTCCTGTTTCCCGCCGCTGCCGAAAAGACCTTCCTCCTCCGCGAATTCGAGACCGACCTCCCCGTCATGGACCGCGAAGTCTCCGACCCCATCGGCCAGTCCCGCGAAACCTACCGCGAGTGCCGCAACCAAATCCGCGCCGCGCTCCCCCGTCTCCTCGACCTCGTCCTCCGCTCCACCTACGACGAGACCCGCGTCACCGCCCGCAAAAAAGTCGCCCTCGCCGCCGATACCGACGGCACCGAACTCAAAGAGCAGGTCCTCTCTTGGCTAGATCAGAACGGCTTCCCCTTCGAGGACCTCGGCGGCTGCTCCACCGACGAAATCGCCGCCCGCGTTGCCACCGCCGTCGCCCGAGGGCAGGCCGACTGCGGCATCCTCATCGACCGCACCGGCTTCGGCCTCAGCATGGCTGCCAACAAAGTCCCCGGCATCCGCGCCGCCCTCGTCCACAATGTCGATATGGCGCGCTTGAGCCGCGGGCGACATGATGCCAATATCCTTTGCCTCGCTTCGCAGGAAATCCGCGGCAAACGCCTCAAGGAAATCCTCGAGGCCTGGACCAGCACCGCCTATGCCGGTGAACGACACGTCAGCCCCATCCCTCCCATGGAACCCAAAAACACCCCCACTCCTCCCGTCCCCTCCCACAAGCCCGACCTCGCCGAAGCCGACCCCGCCATCTTCCAGGCCATCCGCAACGAGTACGGTCGCCAGCTCGAGAACATTGAATTGATCGCCTCGGAAAACTTCACCAGCCGCGCCGTCATGGAGGCCCAGGGATCCTGCCTCACTAACAAATACGCCGAGGGCTACCCAAAAAAACGCTGGTACGGCGGCTGCGAATTCGTCGACGTCGTCGAGGAACTCGCCCTCGAACGCGCCAAAAAACTCTTCGACGCCGAGCACGTCAACGTCCAGCCCCACTCCGGCTCCCAGGCCAATGCCGCCGTCTACTTCGCCATGCTCCAGCCCGGCGACCTCATCCTCACCATGGACCTCGCCCACGGCGGCCACCTCACCCACGGCCACAAGATGAATTTTTCCGGCCGCTTCTACCGCGTCGTCCACTACGGCGTCAGCAAGGAAACCGAAACGCTCGACTACGACCGCATCGAGGCCCTCGCCCGCGAGCACCGCCCCAAGATGATCAC
>CAJCII010000167.1 GCA_903970335.1 Bacteroidota bacterium
CCCGCCGAAAAATTTACTTATTGTAACTGCCACTGTTGCATGTCCGTAAATCGGAGGCACCGTATCGAACCCACTCAACTTCTAACCCTTACCGGAGTACCCGCATGCACGCCCCCGCCCGAAGCTTCCCCACCTTCAGCCTGACCCGCCTGTTGACCACCGTCTTCCAGCCCAAGGGCGGAGAACGCGTTGCCATCCTCATCGACCTCGAGGACCCCTTCGACGTCGCCGATTTCGCCTTCCTCAAAAACCCCGCCCTCACCATCCAGCGCCACGCCTACGACGTCTTCTACCGCGGCCTTCAGGACGGCGCCCTCAAGGAACTGAACCTCACCGGCGGCGATCTCTTCGCCTACCAGATCACCGGCGGCAGCAATCTCGATCTGCCCGACCTCGCCGTCACCCCCGCCGGAAACAAAGTCAGCCTCGAGAAGGACGTCTACCCCAACTACGACATCATCCTCTGCATCTCCACCTTCTCCGCCACCGCCCCCTTGACCGCCTTCGCCAAGCAATTCGGCTTTCGCGGCGCCACCCTCCACGGCCTGAACGAGATCATCCTGAGCAGCGGCCTCGCCGTCGACTATAACGAGGTCAGCAAGCAGGCGGAAAAACTGCGCCTCGGGCTCACCAAGGCCGACTCCTTCGAGATCGATTTCAAGGTCGATAACGCGGTCTACACCCTCACCCTCATCTGCAACCGCCAGGAAGCGCAAAAAAGCCACGGCCTTTGTCGCGGCCCCGAAGCCGATGTCGCCAACCTCCCCGCGGGCGAAGTCTACTACGTCCCCGAAGGCGCGGAGGGCCAGTTCCCCATGCGCTATGAGGATGGCACCCTCGCGCTCATGGACGTCTCCGGCGGTCGCATCCAAAAAGCCACCCTGATCCGCGGCAACCCACACGAAGTCGATGCCCACAACGCCAAGCTCCTCAGCGACCCCGTCACCGGCGAACTCGGCGAACTCGGCTTCGGCACCCAGAACCTCCCCGTCTCCGGTCGCGATATCCAGGACGAAAAAGTCCTCGGCACCCTCCACGTCGCCACCGGACGCAGCGACCACCTCGGCGGCCATCTCGTCCCCAAGCTCTTCAAGAATGCGAAGAACGCCACCCACGACGACATCCTCTTCTCCCCCGCCAAGACGCCCGAAATCGAAGTCGTCCAGGCCCGCATGAAACGCGATGGCCGCACCGAAATCGTCATCGAGCACTTCCAGCCCGCGCCTTACCTCCTGAATCTGCTCAAGAACGGCTGACCATCCGTGGTAGCCGTAGCCGTCGTACCCTCTGCTGGTAGCCGCCGCGATGGGACTAGTCCCTCCCTGGCGGCGGTGCAGCCTACCTTCCCCCCGTCCCGGCTTTTGTCGCTGGAAAATGCTGCGCTGGTGCGAGAAAAAAAAATGCCGATTACCTTGTCGGACTGGCGAAAAACGCGTGGCTCAAGGCAATGCTCCCATTGTGGATCGAACGGGTCGAGGCCAAATACCGGAGCACGCAGGAAAAAGTCCGGCTAAATGCGCGGCAAATTTAAGTCGGACTGGAAATTTAGTGGAAAGTGTTCCCGGAAAGGGGCATGGAGTGTTGACTTTTGAGGAAAACGGAAAGAGGGACGAGAAGGCCGCAAAAAAGGGGGCATTTTTGCCATTGAGCGGCGCGTGATGCACAGATAGTTTACGCTGAGAATGATTGCGCCTCCGATACCAAAGAACGAACGGGCCCGGCTGCTGGCGCTGCGGGAGTTGCATATTCTGCATACGCCGCCGGAGGAGCGTTTCGATCAACTGACGCGGATCGCGATGGCGGCGCTCCAGGTGCCGATGTCATCGGTCAGCCTGATCGATGAGGACCAGCAGTGGTGCAAATCGAGTCCGGGGATGGAGAAACCGACGGTGGACCGGTCGATCTCGTTCTGCGGGCACACGATCCTGCAGAGCGATCCGTTGATCATTGCCGACGCGACGAAGGACGAGCGCGTGCACGACAATCCCCTGGTCACGCAAAGCCCGCATTTGCGCGCGTATGTCGGTGTGCCGCTTTTATCGATGGACGGACACGCGGTCGGCTCCTTCTGTGTGCTGGACACCCAGCCGAGGACGTTCACGCCGGAACAAATTGAGATCGTGCGCAGCCTGGCGGCGATCGCGGAGCGGGAATTGCAGAATGTGGCGCTGAATAAAAGCCTGGAGGAGGCGCGCCAGGCCCGCGGGACGGCGGAGGCCGCGAACAAGGCGAAGAGCCTCTTCCTGGCGACGATGAGCCACGAAATCCGCACGCCGCTCAACGGCGTACTGGGGATTGCGGACCTGCTGGCGGGCACGGAGTTGAGCGAGGCGCAGCAGGAGTATGTGAACCTGATCCGGATGAGCGGCAACACGTTGCTGGCGCTGATCAACGACATCCTGGACTTTTCGAAGATCGAATCGGGCCGACTGGAGCTGGAACGAACCCCGCTTCAGGTGCGGCCCTTTTTCAAGGACTCGCTGGCGCTGCTGGCCCATGTCGCCAAGGCCAAAGGACTGGACTTCCCCTGCGAGGTCGAGGACTCCGTGCCGGAGTTTGCGATGGGCGATAGCGGGCGGCTGCGGCAGGTGTTGATCAACCTGGCGGGCAACGGGCTGAAATTCACGAAAAAGGGCGAGGTGCGGGTCACGGTGGGAATGCTGAGCACCGGACGGGAGCAACGGATTGCCTTCGAAGTGCGGGACACGGGGCCGGGAATCGCGCCGGAGAATCTGGAGCGACTGTTCAAGCCCTTCTCGCAGGCGGAATCCTCGACGGCGCGCGAATACGGCGGCACGGGGCTGGGGCTGTCGATCTGCAAGCTGCTGGTGGAATTGATGGGGGGAACGATCCGGGTGGAGAGCGTTCCGGGGGAGGGATCGACGTTCTCCTTCGAGATTCCTTACCTTCCGTGCGAAACGCCGCCGAGTGCGCTGCTTTCCCCGGCTTCCAGTCCGGTCCCGGCGACGGCGCCGTCACGCGAGGACCTGAAGATCCTGGTGGTGGAGGACAACCCGATCAATTATCGGGTAGCGATGTTGTTTTTGGGCAAGCTGGGTTGTCGCGCGGACGGGACTTCGAGCGGGGCCGGGTGCCTGGAGAAACTGGAGCAGCAGGCCTACGACGTGATCCTGATGGACGTGCAGATGCCGGGCATGAACGGCCTCGAAACGACGCGGCGGATTCGAGCGAGTTCCGCGAACGAGACCAAGCAACCGTGGATCGTGGCCCTGACGGCCGGCGCGGAGGACGACGACGCGGTCCACTGTCGGGAAGCGGGAATGAACGATTTTCTGACGAAGCCGCTGCGGCTGGTGGCATTGAACGAGGCGCTGGAGCGGTTTGAGCGTGCGAGGGGGGAGTAGAGACCAAGCGATTCAAGGAGAGGGAATCGCGCTGAGCGTGGGGTCGAGGGGGGAATTCGTGTGCTGGGCACGGGCAATCACCGTTTTGCCCCAAGCGATGCTTGGTTGTTCGACATAGCGGTAGAAGAGGTAAGACAGACCGAAGATGGGGAACCAGGCCAAGAGGCAAAAGCCGTACATGACCAGGGTCGGGATGGGATGATGATGAAAAATTATGGAGATAATCCGGGGTACCGTATTCAAAATCGGTTGGTGAAGGAGGTAGGCGCTATAGCTAACCATTCCGGCCCAGCGCAGGTGTTCGAGCGGGACCTTAAGCCATCCATTGACTGTCCATGCGTGGTTCGGGCGGCTGAGGCACCAAGACATCAGGTAGGTCGAGGACAGGGCTGCCAAGGTAAAAGCATAGGGGTACGAGGGCTTAAAGAAATAAGAAGCGAGGAAGAGAACAGGCCAGAGCCATCCCCAAGCCTGCCGAAAGGGGAGCGGACCAGCCTTGAGCCAAGCGTCCGCCAAAGCCGCACCAATAGTCCAGCTAAACCAAAAGTAGAGGGGGGAGCCCGAAAGAACTTGCGGAAGCGAGTGAGGTGAATTCGAGACGACCGAGAGGGCATCGAAGCTTCTCAGGCCTATTTCAACCAGAGCGGTGAGCCAAAGCGTTCGCCGCCATCCGAGTCGGAGGGTGAGCCAGAGCAGGAGAGGGTAGAGGGCGTAGAGCTGAGCCTCAACGGCGACGCTCCAGAAGACACCGTTAATCGTGCCGAAGAAATAGGTCTTGCTAAAATTATGGACGAGAAAAAAGTGGGTTAGGAGGTCACCGACGGAGTCGATGAGGTGCGCGAAATCGTGGTCCCCCGAAGGGGTCGAATTGGGGAATGTGGAGGGGAGCGAAGGTATGAAATCTGGGCGACGGCGATGAACCCGCTGCTGAACCAACTGCTCGAAGGGAATTAGAACGGAGGCATCGTTGGGACGGCCGGTGGTGCATAAGATATCGAGAGGGGGATGGAAAAAGAACAGGGGCAAGTACGTATTGACTACGGGGCGGGGGGCGGGATATTAGCCGAGCTTCTAACGCAGCCATGCACGCCCCTTCCCCCCAACTCACGTCGCCGTCCGGCACGGCGCGTCCGCGCTACATCTGGCCGTTGCACCGGTATGCGTGCTTTTGCGCGGGGGCGATTCTGTTCCTGATTTGCATCGGGGGGCTGGTGACGAGTCACGAGGCGGGGATGTCGGTGCCGGACTGGCCGTCGACCTACGGGTACAATATGTTTTACTTTCCGTGGAACAAATGGGTGGGGGGGATTTTCTACGAGCATTCGCACCGG
>CAJCII010000168.1 GCA_903970335.1 Bacteroidota bacterium
GTTTATCGACGCGGCGAAGGAAGAGAGCATCGGGGCGATTCTGGATGCCAATCGCGACCGGGGGATGCGCCGCCGTCATCGTGCGCAGAAGCTGATCGTCGCGGGCTGCATGGCGCAACGTTTCGCCACGGAATTGCGCACCTCGATGCCGGAGGTCGATGCCTTCATCGGTCTGGACCAACTCACCGGCATCGTGCCGATCATCGAGGGACTCCTGGCCAAGGAGCGGGAGGACGAGGAGGAACCGGAGAATTTCGTCACACCCCAGCCCCGCTTCATTCCGGACTTCGACACGCCGCGCTTCCGCCTGACGCCGTCCCACACCGCCTACGTCAAGATCGCCGAGGGCTGCAACCACCCGTGCTCATTCTGCATCATTCCGCAAATGCGCGGACGCCACCGCAGCCGCACCATCGACTCGATCGTGGCCGAGGCGCGCCTGCTCGTCGCGGAGGGCGTGAAGGAATTGAACCTCATTTCGCAGGACACGACCTACTTCGGCATGGACCGCTGGGAGGAGAAGGCCGGGCCGCGCGCGCCAGTCGATTCGAGCCGCGGCGATTCGCTCGCCTGCCTCCTGCGCGAACTGCAAAAAATCGAGGGCGATTTCTGGATTCGCCTCCTCTATACCCATCCCGCGCACTGGAGCGACGAACTCATCCGCACCATCGCCGAGTGTCCCAAGGTCGCCCGCTACGTCGACATGCCGCTCCAGCACATCTCCGACCCGATGCTCGAGGCCATGCGCCGGGAAACGTCGTCCCAACACATTCGCGACCTGATCAAGCGCATCCGGGCGGGCGTCCCCGGCATCGCGTTACGCACCACGTTCATCGCCGGTTTTCCGGGCGAGACGAAGGAGGATTTCGAGACATTGCTCCGGTTCATCGAGGAGACCCGTTTCGAGCGGCTCGGTGTTTTTCGCTACTCCAAGGAAGAGGGCACCCGCGCCGCCAAGCGGGACGGCCATCTGACCGGTCGCACCAAGGAAGCCCGGTGGAAACGGGCCATGGCCCTGCAACGTCGCATCGCCCTCGAACAGACCGCCTCCTCCGTCGGTCGCCGCCTCCGCGTCCTCGTCGAGGCTCCCGGACTGGCCCGGAGCGAGGCCGATGCGCCCGATGTCGATGCCCGCGTCTTTGTCCCGGAAAGCCTCCCCGTCGGTGAATTCGCGGAGGTGACCGTGATCGCCGCGAAGGAATACGACCTGGTCGCCGAATAGCGCAAGCCGGGACCTATTTCCGTTCCGGAGCCGCTTTTTCCTGCGCCTCAAGTCGGGCCACCTGCTTCCGGGTTGCGTCGTCGGACGGCTCGATGATCAATGCCTGCCGGTACTGGTCGATGGCCTCCGCCGTCCGGCCCAGCTCGCAAAGCGTATCGCCCAGGTTCCGATGACCGGTGGCAAAATTGGGATTGGATTTGAGTGCGGCCTGAAATTGCACCATCGCCTCCTCGGGCCGGTGCTCCATGCGCAACGCCATGCCCAGGTTGTTGTGGGCCTCGACCCCGTCCGGCGCGATCTGCAGTGCCTTTTGATAATGCTCGATTGCCTCAGCGGTACGTCCTGTCACCAGCATGATATTGCCCAGATTATTGTGGGCCAGCCATGCGCCCGGATTATGTTCCAGCGTGTACGTCCAAAGCGTTTCCTGACCGATGAATCGTCCCGCATAGGCATGGCTGTCCCAGGCGAGCGCGCCGATGACGACGGCGATCGCCCCGGTGCTCACCGCCTGCTTCGACGCCGGCAGGCGATTCTCCGCTTGTTCGAGAACCGCGATGGTCAACCCGACCAACCCGACCATCGGCAGGTAGAGAAAGTGGTCCATCACCCAGGAAATACCCATGTAGGAGGGCGCGTGAAACCCGACAAAAGGCAGGAGATTGATCAGAAAAAATCCGAACCCCAACAACGCCTGTCGGCCCCACCCCTTTCGCTTGGTCCAGAACCAGGACGCGGCTCCGATCATCGCCAACCAGGGCAGAAATTCGACCGGCGAGGGAGGATCGACCGTCCATTTCGGATAGATGGGCAGCAGCCCCACCGGCCAGAGAAAATTCCAAAGATAGAACGAAATCGCCGTGCCCGAGAGCGCCAGTTTCGAGGCATAACCGCCAACCTCAAGATCGTGCTCAGTTTGATGATGGACGTGCCGAAACCAGTCGCCCACCAGGAGCGTCGTCGCTCCCAGGACCACCGACACGACGAGAAAGGGCGCGACCTCCTTCACATCCTTCCACCCGATCCGGTCTCGCTTCCACCATGCAAAAAGCAGGAGCACGAGTGGAAAAAGAACCATGGAAATCTTGCAGAGCATGGCGATGGTAAAGAGACCGAGCGAGAGGAAGTAATCCTGCTTCCGTCTCCGCTCCGCGTAATCGATCCAGACGCACATCGCCAGCAGGAACGGCGGCAGGCTCAGGACATTCTTGAATTCCGAAATCCATGCGACCGACTCGACGACCGCCGGATGGACCGCAAACAGCAACCCGCCGAGCCAAGCCAGACGCAGGCCGAATTTTTCCAGCAGCCGCCAGACCAGGACCGAGCCGACCAGATGCAGCGCGAGGTTGACGAGGTGATAACCCGCCGTGTCCGTGTGCCAGAGCCGCCACTCGATCGCCTGCAGGCTCGCCTCGATCGGGTAGTACTCGATCAGGCTGCCCGGCGCGAACCAGATTTTCCAGAGCCGGGCCGGATCGTTCATCAACGCGTTTTGCGTAAGATAGAGATCGTCGTCCATCAGCCAGTCGCCTCGTAGCGCCGGACCGAAGACCCAGCATCCCGCCATGACAATCAGCAGCGTCCGCAGGATCGTCAGTTTCGCATTCGGACTCATGGTAGAAATCGGTGTTGCTTCGTTTCGCCGTCCGAATTCCGTCTCTATCGCAACGCTAATAACCTCGGGCCGCGAGTCTCCGGTTCCACGCCACGACAAACACCACGAACACCACCTCCACCAGGGCGAAGCCCGTTGCGTAACTGAGCCCGCCCGTGCTCAGCCCATAGCTGTGCAGGCTCTTTCCATTCTGCCCAAGGATAAAGTTCACGCCATACCACGACATCATCACCGAGAGAAAACAGACGACCGACCCGACCGCGATGCCGAAACCCTTCCAGATCCCAGCCAGCCGCCCGTGCAACAGGACGAGATAACAGAGCAACGTGATCAGCGCCCACGTTTCCTTCGGGTCCCATCCCCAGAACCGGCCCCACGAATAATTCGCCCAGACGCCGCCGAGGATCGTGCCCGCCGCCAGCAAGAGGACGCCAATCTGCATCGCGCGATAGATAAAGAACTGCACCTCGGCCTGCGCCTTCGCATAAGTCTTGCCCCAAAGACTCATCACCAGCGCGATGTGCCCCAGCGCCGCCGTCAGCACGAAGGCCGCGTAGCTCGACACAATGGTCAAGACATGGATCGTCAGCCACATGTTGTCGCGCAGGACCGCCGTCAGCGGGTTAATCGCCGAGTCGAGAATCGTCGGCTGCGAGTCGGCCACGATCAGCGTCAGGATCGAGGCCGGAATGCCCGCATAGAAGAAATAGCGCTTCCGGTAGACCGCCTCGAGGATGATCGAGAACAGCATCGCCCCGAACGAGACCCAGATGACCGTCTCGTAGAGATTCGTCACCGGCGGACGCCCCGAGATGATGATCCGGCAGGCAAAGCCGTAAAGCTCGAAGCCGAACCCGAGCAGGACGATGGCCCAGGTCAGGACGTAGCCCGCTTTTTTCATCCAGAGCGACGTGAGCAGCAGGACGATCAATGCGAAAAGATAGACGATCCACGCCCATCGGAACGGATGCAGCGTCATGTACCGATGCTCGAACCGGAGCGACGACGCAGTCGGATAGTATTGCGGGGCCAGCGTCCGCATCGCCTCGACCACTTCCGGGGTCAGTGCATTGAACTGTGCCAGATCGCCCGCGCGATAGGCCTGGTACCATGCCATGTAGACTTCGCCTGCTTTTTGCGCATTGAGGTCCCCGTCCGGATAATTCGACGGGGCATCGTCGGCCACGGGCCAGATTTTGACCCCGAGCGTTCCGAGATTCTGCGCCGGGGACCAATGGCCATCGGCCAGGCTTGGTTGCGGCACAATCGCCTGCTTCTGGCCATCGACCAGGTCCTCGAACAACTTCAGCCTCTGGCCCAAGTGCTCCGCCTCTTTCTGCACGTCGGTAAGACTGTCCTCCTTCCCCGCCTGCTGGAGTTTCTGCACCTCGTCCAGCAAGGCCAGAAACGCGGGCTGGCCGATCAATTCCTGGTAGGAAAAAAGCTTCCGGTCTTCCGGCAGGCCCAGCTTCTTTTTCAAGTCGAGCAAATTGAGCATGATCATGGGGCGCCCGTCCCATCCCTCCGGCTTGAACCAAAGATCCAAGACGACTTCTTCCGGCGAAAGACTGCTGGTAGTTCCATCGCTGTTCGTCACTGGCAACGTGCTCATGCCACTCATCGTCAGCAGCATCTCCTGCGCGAAAGTCGTAAAAGGCTTTTTCCGACCGTGGTCCTGCACCGCCAGGGTCGCCAGCGCGTCGGTATCGAGTGGCGTCGTGTCGGCGCGCAACATCGTCAGCCCCGCCATCAGGGCCACGCCCAGTCCGATCGAAAATTTCGTTGTCCATCGCATAAGTTTACCGTGCTTCTTTCTCCTGCTCCGACACATCGCGCCCGGCCCGCTCGTCCGGCGACCGCTTCGGCATGAAGTAAAACATCAGCGCGATGCCGGAACAAATCCCCAGCGACCCCACCCACTTGAAGGGCCAGCCCGGATCGTACAATACCTGCAGCGTCGTCTCGTTCAAATTCTGAGGATTCCAGTTCGCCTGGGAAAACTTATAATTCCAGCCGAGCAGGGACCGCCAGAAATCGCCCGGAAACATCGCCGGGGAATTCATCGAGGCCACCCCGCGCACCACCCGTCCCGTCGAGGGCTCCTCGAACCGCAGGCTGCTGATGTAATTCGCGGGGGTGTCCGTGCCCTCGTCGCGGGGCACCTCGAAATTCTCCAGCGCGATCGAAAACGTCAACGGAATCACCCGCTCGCCGTAACCGATCCGCGCAAAATCGTTCCCTTTGAACAGGTCCAGCGACGTGCCCGACGGAATCCACTCCTCCGGCCCGCTGCTGCCGTCCGCCGCGACCAGATGCGCGCGTATGCCCGGTCGCAGCGAGGAGGCCATCATCGGCGTGACCGTCCCGGTGAACTCCTTCACCTCCCGATGCAGTTCCGCGTGCGGGAATACCTCGTCCACGCGCGCCAGCCATTTCGACCACCCCAGGGTAATCGTCTCACCCCGGGCCGCCGTCGCCCGCGCTTCGATTTTCCCCTCCCGCTCGAGTTCGTAAACGATCCGATCCGGCTCTTTGGCCAAGGCGACGCGCATCACCAGCCCTTTCGGCATCGGTGGCGCGGCGGCTGCCGGTTTCGGCGCTGCAGGCGGCAGCAACTTCGACGGCCCGGTGATCTGCACCAGTACCGCAGGATTGTGCGGCTGGTCGGAGAGCGAGGTCGGCACGCCGTCCTTCATGGTAAAATCGGGCCAGTACTTCGCCACGCGAAACAGGATTGGATCGCCATCGCCGCTCAGACCGCGCCAGTTCGTCTGCAAGTCCCGTAACGGCCAGGTCCGGCTCGTGCCATTCACCCCCGTGACCGTCACCGTCAACTGGCCCGGTTGGTCCGCAACCGCCGCCAGCTTCACCGTGTAGCCGCTGGGCACGTCGCTGTCCGTATCGACCACCGGAGCTTGCGGGATCTTGGCAAAAACGAGTTGTGTCTCGCGAAACGGCGTTCCGTCCCGCGCCGCGCCTCCCGCAGAAACATTCGGAGCTCCGGTGGGAGCGACCGGATGCGCCTCGTCCAACGCCTCGACCATTTCCACCTTGGCCATGCCGAAGAAATCGAAGGTCGCCTCGTCCCCGGCCAGCATCAAATTCGCGGGCACATCCTGGCCCATGCCCGCGTTGAGAAAACGGAGTGCGACGCCGGGCGGTGCCATTGTTTCACCCGACTCGACCAGCGAATCGTCCGGTACCAGATTCTCCGTCACCCGGTCCACCACCAATTTCAAATTTGAGTTTTCCAGTTGCAGCGCGAACGGTCGCGCTTCCGTCGGCGGCCGAATCTCCGTGTTGAACGGCATCTGGCCGCGGATACCGCCCGACGTCTCGATCGTCAGCACATCGTCATGCATGGCCAGCCTGTTTTCCGGCGGCTTCGTCTTGTCCAAGGTCACGAACGCCTCGAAACCGAACACCCGCCCCACCACGGCACCGGTCAGCATCAGGATGAGTCCCGCATGGGTGACGACAAACCCGACGTGCTTGGGTTGCCACGGCCACCGCGTCAACGCCGCGCAAAGCAAGTTCAGCCCGAGGGCGAGCAACCAGAAATTGAACCAGGCCGCGTCGTAGATGTAGTAGCGCGCCACGGCGGTATCGAACTTCGACTCGATCACCGTGGCAAAGGCGATGGCCCCCGCCAGGATCGCCAGCAACAGCACGGCCAGGTTCAGCGATCCGAGCAAATGGACCGACATCCAAAAGACCGAAGTCTCGCGTCGATGCTTAATCGCGGCGCGGCGCTGAGCTTCGGCGGAAGGTTTGGGATGGGCGGTCATTAAAGTCGGCAAGCCCCGTATAATCTCGCTTTACCGGGACCAAACCAAGTCAAAATGCCCTCCCGGTCGAGCTATAAGTCTATCTTTGCCTTGGCCTGCCATGCTTACCTTTGGCCTTTGCGACTACCCTGGAGAGCTCTGCTGGCAAAAAACCATCGAGTTTCCTACTCCGCAGAACTAGGCTTCTCTCCGGTTTCCCCTACCCCATGCGCTTTCTACTTCAAATACTCTTCTTCGTCGTTGTTGTGCCCCTCCTCACTATACCGCTGCGCGCCCAGCAACCGGCCCCTGCGCAAAGCCTGAGCGTGAAGGATTTCGGCGCGACCGGCGACGGTAAAACCAAGGACACCGAGGCCATCCAAAAAGCCATCGATGCCTGTGCCCAAGTCGGAGGCGGTGAGGTGAACTTTCCTCCGGGCACCTATCTCACCGGGAGCATCGTGCTGAAATCTCACGTCCATCTGACCGTGCCCGAGGGGACGACCATTCAAGGCAGTCCCGATGTCGCCGACTATCCGCTCGGCACCGCGCGATGGGAGGGCATGGAAAAACCGGCCTATCAGGCGCTCATCCACGCCGACCATGCCGAGGACATCGCTATCTCCGGTGCCGGAGTCATTCAGGGCGATCCGCCGATCGGGCCGTTGCGCGATCCGCGCGCGCCGACGTTGATCGAACCGATCGAGTGCACCAACGTCCGCCTCGACGGGATGACCTTGCACAGCAATCGAATTTGGACCGTCCATCCCACCTATTGCCAGGACGTGGCCATCTCGAATCTCGTGATTCAGACCACGGGCTGGAACGGAGACGGCATCGATCCCGACTCGTGCCGGCATGTGACCATCGACCACTGCTCGTTCGAGACCGTCGACGACAACATCGCCATCAAATCGGGCAAGGGGCAGGAGGGAGTCAAGGTCGCCCGCCCCTGTGAGGACATCACCATCACCAACTGCACCTTCATCAAAGGCTACTGCGGCGTGGCCTTCGGCAGCGAACTTTCCGGCGGGATCCAGAACGTCCACATCGAGCACTGCACCTTCCAGCAGGGGCGGGCCGCGCTTTACTTGAAGAGCCGTCCGGGCCGCGCCGGTTATGTCCAGAACGTGACGGCGGACGATCTCGACGCGGGGCCGGAAGCGCTGCTGGAGATCGATACCAACTACAAGTCGAACCCCGACTCGCAGGGGGTTGCCGGTCCGGAAGGGCTGACCAAGTTCCAGGGGATCACGATCACCAATGCGCGGGTCTCGGGGAAGAAGGCGGTGACGATTACCGCCACGAAGGAGAACCCGGCGGACGGGATCTCGCTGAGCAACATCACGGGGACGGGCGTGGAGCCATGGGTCTTCAAAAACGCCACGAACGTGACCCTGTCGGACATCCATGTGACGGGGTTCACCAAGGACTTTCTGAAGCTGGAGAATGCGACCGGGACGGGGCTGGACCAAGGGAACCATTGAGCGGGGCTAAAACGGGATAATCCATCTCACTCCATTTCCCCCTTTTTCCACCGCTCCAGTCCACTACACGAGTCGGTTCAACCCGGGTCTGGCAGGGCGGTGATCGATTTGGCGACTTCGGCGGCGGAGGGTTGGCCGGGAGCGGCGGGGGCATCGAGGTAGCCATAGACGAGGCGGGAGCCGAGCGCGGTGAGGACGGAGCGGGACTGGGCGGCGAAGGGGCCGAGGCCCATGACGGCGATGGGCCAGGCGGGGTGGTTGACGAGGAGGGCGGCGAGGCGCTGGAGGTCGCGCCAGGAGGCGAGGCGGGCGGCGACTTTGAGGATGGTGCCGGGGCGGGGCTGGAATTGGGCCTGCCATTTCTCGAACTGCGCGGGGGTGGGGGGTTTGGCGATGGCGTGGGCGGAGAGGACGATGGTTTTTTCCGTGCGGCGAGCTTCGTCGAGGAGGGTGGACATGGTCCGGGCGGTGGCGAGCTCGAGGTCGATCGCTTCCACGAGGGGGAGCAGGCGCAGGTAAAGGTCGCGGCGTTCCTTGAGCTTCCAGGGGTAGCGACCGCCCTCGGCGGGAATGCGGAGGGGGAGGAGGACGGGGTGCCGGCGGACGCGCAGGGCCGACTCGATGGTGTCGACGGGGACTTTTTCGGCGAGGAGGGCATCGACGCGGACTTCGATGGCGTGAGCGGGGAGGGCCTTGCGCGCGAGGAGGCGGAGTCCGGCGGGAGTGGTGACGGTGCCGAGGATGGTTGGGTGGGTGGTGGGGAACGTCATGGGGAGAAGTTAGAACTGAGAACTGGGAACTGAGAACGGGGAGGGCTGAAATTTTGACGGAATTAACGGGATTACGGAATTTTTTAACAGGAAAACATGAAGGCAGGAAATCAGGAATGGGAGGTAGGGGCTGATCTTGGAACTAAGAACTGTCGAGGAGTGGAGCCTTAGCCTATTTTGCAGGCACTCTCAAGCGATAGAGTTTTAGGGAAAGAACTCCCCGCCAACTCCAAGAGTCCGACATAGTTCCTCCAACTGCGGGTCAGCCTCTCCCTTCGAGTAATGGTAAACGCATAACTGCTCGCCTTGATAAAAGGCCAAATGAAACCGGTCGCGATACGATTCAAGATTGGTCGGCCCCGTTGCATTAGAGGGAGGCAGGGCGGCGAGTAAGCTCCTGATTTTACCGATTTGTTCGTCGGTAAAGGGAGCGCCACCACCCAGCTCCATGTTTTGAAAAAAACTGACCATTCTTCCCGACCAAGACCACTTGACCGATGGGTTGCTGTCTCCTCCTTCCAAGGTTTTTGTCTTGAAATTGAGGGCCGCTCCTGCCGATCCGTTTTTTTCGTAGTAGTACTTAAAGCGCATCTCGTCGGAAGGGCACGAAGCTAGGCATTGTTCGAGGGAACTCCGTTCATAATAGTAATCATGAAAGTAATCGTAGATTGGGCCGAAGATGGGCGGTGCGTTCAAGAGAATGGCCAGCCCGATGAAAGCGCCAAACGCGCTCAAAAACAAATTTCGGGATGTTTTGGTCATGGGCAATTCTCGGTAAGAACCAAGCAGGGAGAGGTCAGGCGGAGTTCTCCGATTCGGCCATGGCGTCGGGTTCCTCGCCGGTGGGAGCGGGGCGTTCCTGGCGGAGGATGCGGAGGCGGCGGATGCGGCGGACGGTGACTTCGGTGGCGATGAGCTGGAAGCCGTCGAGGTCGAGGCGGTCGCCGGAGAGGGGGACGTGGCCCCAGTGGCGGAGGGCCCATTTCTCGACCGTTTCGGTGGTCTGGGTGGCGAGGGGCCAGCCGGTTTCGGAGGCGAGGTCGCGCAGGGGGAGGTCGGCATCGACGAGGACGGCGTCCCTGCTGCGCTCGTAGAAGGGGCCTTTTTCGATGTCGAATTCGTCGCGGATATCGCCGACGAGTTCCTCGAGGACGTCCTCGAAGCTGACGAGGCCGATCATTTTTTCGTCGCTGTCGAGGACGAGGGCGAGGTGGTTGCGCGACTTGCGGAACAACTCGAGCATGGCGGGGAGGCGGGTGTGGGCGAGGAAGGTGAGGATGGGGCGGACGATGTCGGAAAGCTTCGTTTGCGGTCCGAGTACCTGGTACTGCCAGAGCATTTCTTTCACGTGGATAACGCCGAGGACTTGGTCGCGGGTCTCGCCGCAGAAGGGCAGGCGGCTGTAGCCCGATTTCTGAGCGGCGGTCAGGTTGTCGGCGAGCGAGTGGTCGCGCCAGAGGACGACCACTTTGTCCCGGGGGAGCATCACCTGCTCGGCAGTGGTTTCCTTGAGGCGGATGGCCTTGAGCATGATTTTGTTCACGAGTTCGTCGGAGGGATGGACGTGGCGGGAATTCATCAGGACGTACTGGAGTTCTTCCTGATTGAAGCCGTGGTCGAATTCCTTGGCCGGGGGAATGCCCATCCAGAGAAGGAGCCGGTTTGCCGTCCGGTTCAGGAGCCAGATGAACGGATAGCAGGTGTGGTAGAAGAGGACGAGCGGCGCGGCGAACCACATCACCACAGTGCGCGGGCGCTGGATGGCGAAATACTTCGGCACCAACTCGCCGAGCACGATGTGGAAAAAGGTGATCCCGGCGAAGGCGATGAGGTAGCTGATCGAGACGACGGCGAACGTGCGGGTGAAGTGCAGCGCGGCGAAGATACCCGTGGCGGATTCGAAATGGGCCACGGGTTTTTCCATCCACTTGGCCACGACCGGCTCGCCGACGAAGCCGAGCCCCAGGCTGGTGAGGGTGATGCCGAGCTGCGTGGCGGAAAGATAGCGGTCGAGGTGGGCGGTGACCCGGATGGCGAGGCCCAGACGCCAGTCCTTTTTGCCTGGGACCCGCATCGACTTGAGCTGCGAGCCGCGGATTTTGACAAAGGCGAACTCGGTCGCGACGAAGAAGGCATTCGCCGCCACGAGCAAAAGGATCGCGCCGGTTTGGGCCGGGTATTGAAGCCAGGAGTCCGCGAACATCTTCTCAACTTAACCGAAGCAAACGCCCCTGACGATGGGGAAAGCGGGCCTCTAGCCCCATTTGCCCAGGACGATTTCGGCGTTACCCCGGGACCGTCTTGCCTGGTCGTCAAGGCCGGTTGTGCCAGGGCCGCGCAGAAAAAAGCCGAGGCCCAGATCGTCGTAAATGGCCAGGGGCACCGCCATGGTGCCGTCGGGCCACTGGAACTTGCGGACGCTGGAGATGGTCAGGCCCGTCTTGTCATGACCCACTTCGACCACCTGCCCCTTGAAATCTTGAATGAGCAGATTTCCGCCGCTGGCGGAATCCGCGAGATACGAACCGGCGATCTGGCCCTCGTACTTGCCGGTAGCGTCGAAGAACCATACCTCGGTGGGTTCCTCCGAGCGTCTTCCCGTTTCGATATAGGTGGAATGGGAGTGGGGCCAAAAGCCGAAGTAACGGTTGCCGCTGTTGACGATTACGCTGCGGTTTCCTGGCAGTAAATAGGTCGGCCAACCAACGTCCATGCCATGAGCTGGTTCGTCGCGATGAATCGATTCTTCGCCGTCATCACTATTGATCAAGAGGACGGTGTAAGTGCCGCGGACACCCATGGCACGGGGATAGACGTCGGCCCAAAGATTTTCGGGCCAGAGCAAACCCTGGACGTGACGGTTGGGACCGACCAAAGCGCAGCCGCGCATGTAGTCCGTACCCAGGCAGACCAGCCAGCGGCGTCCGGTGTGGTCGGCGCGCGCCCAGCCGATGCTGGGCGTGATCGGCTCGCCGGGCGAATTTGGATTTGTGTCCTTGGGCAGATGGGCCAGCATGGTGTCGCCCGGCAGTTCCCAAAGCCACTTCCCCTTGGAGTTATAGCAGTTGAGTTGTTCGTCGTTTGCCCAGAGATCGGTGGTGATCCACATCCCATTGGGCACGAAAGCGCCGAACCATTCTTTCCCACCTCCGTCTCTGCGCGGGACGTGGACATCGGCGACGATTTTGCCGCGCTCGTTAAACAGCCAGCCTTCCTGGCTGGTCCAGGCCTCGACGCGATGTTGGGAAATTCTGCGGAAGACCGGGCTGGGGGGATAATCCAATTCTGTCCAGTGCGTGTCTTTGAGGGTAGCAAGCGGATCGAGGGTCACGGTATTGGCTCGGTCTGGCACGACGAGTTCGTTTTTGGGAGCGCCGTCCCGCACCACCTCGTCGGCGATTTCGACAGGTTGCTCGTCGAAGTCGTGAATCACCGCATCCACCACTTGGCCAGCCAGAATACTTCTTTTAGCCGGATCGTGTTCTTTGGCCCAGGTGTCGTGGAAAAAGGCGATGGTGGCTCGGGCGTCCGCGTGTTTGTCCGGCGGGGGCTGGGCTGGGGCCGGGGCGGTGTTGGTCGTCAAAAGCTGGGGCGGTAAATCGGTGGCAAAGACAAAGACATCGACGGCGAACAAAAGAGGAATGACACTGAGTCGCAGAGGAATGGTACCGCGGCGGAATGATCTCATACCGCCAACATCGCAATCGCCCGCCCGGCAATTACAAGAACCGCGAAAGGCAAAGTCTCTCACGCGAGGCCAGATTGACTTCCGGCGCGTCTGATCTACTCTGGTAGCGAACGACTTATGGCAGTGGCATACGAGAGCAGCGCTTGGGCGCAGGTGAAGGAAGGCTGGAGACAGCTCTACGGCTCCTTCGTGCGCGAAGGGGTCAGCGTGGAGAACCACGAATTCCGCGCCGCCGCGCCGGTCGATTGGGGGCGGAGCTTCCATCGTAACAGCGTGGAGCTTTGCCTGAATCTGCGCGGGACCGGTACAGTGCGCGACGGCCGGACCGAGGCCCGTTACCAGCCCCACACGGTCGGTTTCTATTGCAATGCGGAGACCGACCTCGAGGCGAGCCGTGCCGCCGGGGAGACGCATTCGTTTATCACAGTCGAGCTTTCCCGCAGCTTCGTGGAGACGCAGGTCGATACGATGGAGGACGCGTTGCATCCCGCCCTGCGCCGCTGGCTGATCAACCGGGGCGGCTCGGCGGCGGCAGTCGGCGCGATGTCGCCCGGCCAGGAAGTGACGTTCCAGGCTTTGCGCCAGCCCCCGGTGCCGGTCGGCGCGTACAAGCTTTGGTATCAGGCGAAGACGCTGGAACTCCTGTCGCAGGTGCTTTTCCAGCCGGTCGCTCCGGCGGAATTTTTCTGCCAGCGCCAGAAACGGGTCGCGCGCGAGCGGGCCGAGCGCACCGCCGCGATCCTCCGCAGCCATCTGGCCGATCCGCCCGACATCGAGGCCCTCGGCGCGCAGGTGGGGTGCAGTCCGTTTTATCTCAGTCGGCTTTTCTCGAAGGAAATGGGGATGACGATTCCGCAGTACGTGCGGCAAATCCGCATGGAACGCGCCGCCGAGTTGCTCCTGAGCGGACGGCACAATGTCACCGAGGCGGCGATGGAAGTCGGCTACTCCTCGCTCAGCCACTTCAGCAAGGCGTTCTGCACCAGCATCGGTTGTTGTCCGGCGCTTTTCCCCTCCGCCACGGCACTGGTGGAGAAGTTCAAGGCGCGGAAGCGGACGCCCTGATCAAAGCCGGATAAACTCGCCGACCTTCGGCAATGCCTTGAGCATCGCCGCGCTCGATTCGTCCGGGCGGTCGGGGCGGTCCCGGACCGGATTGACCAGGCAGAGAAATCCAAGGTGCTGTTCGGTCGTGGCGCGAAACTGGTGCCAGGTCATCGACGGAATGTAGACGAGGTCGTTCCCGGCGATCTCGTAGATCGCGTCCCCGACCAGGCAGTGGCCGCGCCCGCGGATCACCATCACGGAATGAATGTGGTCGTGCCGCTCCAGCGTCGAGTGGCCGCCCGGCTCGATCTCGAAATAGCGCAGTTCCGCCGCGAGCTTCGGCCCGCCCTCGAAGAGCACCTGACGGGAGATGGCCTTGAAGTGGGTGCCGTCTTCCTTGTAATTGAGCAGGGGCACGCCGTCCCAGCGGCAGTCGCCCACATGGCGGATGATGGAGTTCATTGCGTCAGAAACTTATTACTTATTATAGGGACGTGCAATCCTCGAAAGGTATTTTGTGGTTGGTCGCCACGCACGGAGACCCTGCACCACCTCGGGATGAAGCGTCGGCTCTGTTTGCAATGCCTGTAGGGCCTCCAAGAGGTCGGTCTGTAGTTCGTCCCCATTGGAGATCAGGCCTTTTAGCAGGTAATAATTCGGAGCGCCTCCGAGTTCTGCCAAGGCCTCGGGGTGGTAGCGGAGTGGTTTCATTTTCTCGTAACTACTTTGAGGATATCCGCTTTCTTTCTACGCAAATTTAGGGCGCGTTTGTTAACAACTATAATTTCCTTCTGACAAGGCTTGGTCCGCATGTTGGATGGCGAGAAATTGCCTCCCTCACCCGACTTTTCCCTGTTCAAAGACCCCCTTCTCCGCTAATAATCGCCCCTCCTATGCCCGCTAAAATCTACTCCGACAAAGACGCCGATCTCAACGTACTCAAAGACAAAACCGTCGCCGTCATCGGCTTCGGCTCCCAGGGCCACGCCCACGCCCTCAACCTCAAGGAAAGCGGCGTCAACGTCATTGTCGGCCTCTACCCCGGCAGCAAATCGATCGACGTCGCCAAGCAGTACGGCTTCGAGGTGCTCGATACCGCCGAGGCTGTGAAAAAAGCCGACGTGATCTTCCTGGCGGTGCCCGATCTGCTCATCGCCAGCGTCTACGAAAAGGACGTGCTTCCCAACCTCACCAAGGGCAAGGCCCTCCTCTTCTCCCACGGCTTCGCGATCCACTTCAAGACCGTCGTGCCGCCCAAGGACATCGACGTCATCATGGTCGCGCCAAAAGGCCCGGGCCACCTCGTCCGCCGCCAGTACCAGGAAGGTCGCGGCGTTCCCTCCCTCATCGCCGTCTTCCAGAACCCGAGCAAGAAGGCCAAGAAGGTCGCGCTCGCCTGGGCCAAGGGCATCGGCGGCACGCGCGCGGGCGTCATCGAAACTAGCTTCAAGGAAGAAACCGAGACCGATCTCTTCGGCGAGCAGGCCGTGCTTTGCGGCGGGGCCAGCGCCCTTGTCCAGGCCGGTTACGACACGCTCGTCCAGGCCGGTTACCAGCCCGAGATGGCCTACTTCGAGTGCCTGCACGAACTCAAGCTCATCGTCGATCTCATGTACGAGGCCGGCATCTCCGGGATGCGCTTCTCCATCTCGGAGACCGCGAAGTACGGCGACGTGGTCACCGGGCCGCGCATCATCAACAAGGCCGTCCGCGCCGAGATGAAGAAGGTCCTCAAGGAAATCCAGGACGGCACCTTCGCCAAGACTTGGATCAAGGAAGCGAAGACCGGCAAGAAAAAGTACCACAAGCTCCTGACCGACGGCACCAAGCACCCGATCGAAAAGACCGGTGCCCGTCTCCGCGGCTTGATGCCCTGGATCGGTAAAAAGAATCTCGGTGGCGCCCAGGCTGCGTACTAAGTGAGCTCCGGTGCGGACATGAGGACACGGTTTTTCATGTCCGCCCTCGCCTTGCTGGCGCTAGCCGGCGGGTGGGCATCGGCGCAGAATTCTCCTGCTCCGGCGCCGACCACCGACCCGGCGAAAATCGCCGATCTCGAAAAGCGTTTCGCCGACGGCAAGGCGCTGGAGGACGCGGGCAAGCTGGAGGAGGCCCGTGCGGTTTACGACGGCATCATCGCCGAGGCCCCCGACGCCAAGGGATCGCTCCTTGAGGCCGGTCGCATCAGCTTCAAGCTCAGCGAAGCCGCCAAGCAGACCGAACTTCCCACCAATCCCGATCTGCTCAAGGCCGACGATTACCTCAGCAAGCTCCACGCCATCGTCCCCGACTTCCCCGAGGCCATCGAATTGCTCATCCAAGTCAACCAGGCTCTCAAGCGCGACGTGAAGGTCGAGATGCTCATTAAGGAATTCGGCCAGCTTCACGACAGCGGCAGCAACCCCGATTTTTCCCAGTCGCTCTATTTCGCCCGCGAGCGCATCCATCTCGATGCCGACAGCACCATCGTCTTCACCCAGTATTTTCATTACGCGCAGGAACCCTACATCGTGATGAAGGCCCAGGTGATCGATTCGGCGGGGGCGGTCAAGCGGCAGCTCGTCCTTGCCTACGATCCCAAGGCCACGGAGGATTTGCGCGCCAAGGACCCCTCCCTCGCCAACGCCGAGCAATTCCTCATCGTCGAGGACGTCCTCGATGACGGACACCTCAAGCGCGTCGACGCCTACTTCCAGATGTTCTCCCTGCCCGAGTACAAAAAAGCCCGCAACACCATGCTCGCCATCCTCGGCGGCTCCTACAAACCGGTCTACTCCCAGAACGTGGATGCGGAACCGCCGTCCCCTCAGCCATAGGTTGCCTTACTGCTCGTTCTGTTCTTGCGTCG
>CAJCII010000169.1 GCA_903970335.1 Bacteroidota bacterium
CTCTTTCTTTTGGCTCTTGAACTTGGTGATCCCCGCCGCTTCCTCGAAAATCGCCCGCCGATCCTCCGGTCGCGACGACAAAATCAAATCGATCTTCCCCTGTTCCATGATCGAGTAAGCCGACCGCCCGATTCCCGTGTCCATGAACAGACTGTGGATGTCCCGCAACCGGCACGCCGTCTTGTTGATCTCGTACTCGCTCGCTCCATCGCGAAACACCCGCCGCGTGATCGTCACCTCGTTGAACGCCACCCCCAGCTCCTGCTCGCAGTCCCCGAACGTCAGCGACACCTCCGCCATCCCCAGCGGCGGACGCGTCTCCGTTCCCGAAAAAATCACGTCCTTCATCTCCCCGCCTCGCAACGCCTTCGCCGATTGCTCCCCCAGCACCCACCGGATGCTATCGAGCACGTTGCTCTTTCCGCAACCGTTCGGCCCCACAATCGCCGTCACCCCCGGGTGAAATTCCAGCGTGGTGCGGTCCGCAAACGACTTAAATCCGATAACATTAAGCGACTTCAGGTACATGCCGATTTTGTACGCCCGCCTCCTTACCCATGACAAGCAAATACCACTATTAGTTGTGGTCTATTTCATCGCCATAACACTATCTGTTGATTTTCAGCAAGTTATGACAAAATTAGGGCAAAGGTGCGGAAGAACCCGTTTTGACCTTGTTCCCTCGCGAGATTGTCTCCCTTGACCGGTTTCGTTATTCGTAGACATCCCGGCGATGGCCGACCTTCAAAACAAGGACAATCAGCTTCTCGTTTTGGATCAGACGGACCTGACGGTAATCGGCCACGCGATTCGCCAGGCTCCCTTGATCGAAAGCTACGGCTTGCCAAAGCGGCGAGGATCCTCTTCCGACTCCAATTGTTTGGCGATATACTTCTCAATCTCCCGCTGTGCCGATTTTCGGAGTTTGGAGAACTGTTTTTCTGCCGCAGGAGCGAGGAAAACCTGCCACTTCACAGTTTGTACTTTTCCCTGATTTCCGACATGGGAATCGGTTTCCCCGGATTTTCCAACACCGCCAGCACATCCTGCAAATCCTCCGCATCCTCCATCGCCTCCCGCAAGGCGCGGGCCACCTCTTTCATCTCCTCGAGTGAAAGATTGGGCACTTCCTTGACGATTTCCGCGATGCTCATGCTTCTTTGATTTTAGTGGTAACTTCGACTGAGTCAAAGGCAAATCCCGCTTGCCAGACCGCTTTCCTTGGTCACCCTCAACCCATGCCAAAAATAGAAAATGTAACCTGTCCCGGGCCTAATGTGTCATTGATGACGTGAAACCTCTGCTCCCCATCGTTCTCGTCGCCGTCCTTGCGGTTCTCCTTCTGGTCGGTGGAGTCGTCTACTCGAACACCCGTAACCACCAACCGTCCACCGCCTCCATCGCCCCTCCCGTTTCGACCGCCCCCTCCGCCATCGCTTCGGATACCGCCTCAACTCCCGCTCCGTCCTCTCCGAATTCGGATGCCGACCAAAATCTCGCGGTCACTCCGACTCCTGCGCCCGCCGCTTCAACTGCGGTCTTTCCCGATCCCGCGCCGGCTCCTGTTTCCGCGGCAACGACAATCGCCACCACCACGAGTACAACCGTTACCGTCAATAGCCCCACCCCGCCTGCCCCAACCGTCAATCAAACGCCCGATGGTCCTCCGCCCGGTCTGCCTCCCGGCCCTCCTCCCGATGATGATGACGACGGCCCCGGCGGTCCGCCTCCCGGACCACCGCCTGGTGGCGGCAATGGCGGCCCTCCGCCCGGCCCACCTCCGTTCTAGGGCCTGTTAAGGTAAAAATGGCGGGTGGCACCATCCTGTCCTTTTTACCTTAACAGACCCTAAAGCGGCCTCGCTTTAACCTACCTCAGCATCTCGAATCGGGCCTCCGCTTCGCGCGCGCGCCGGACCCTGTTCAGGATGTCGCTCGACTGGCTTTCGCAGAGCTGATTGGTTTCGGCGGCGAGTGCCCGTGCTTTCTGATAGCTATCGCTCAGGCTCTCTTATTGCTCGGTGCGTTCCCGTTGGAACCGATTGATTGTTTAACGCCAAAAGAGCGGTCGGCGGGATCGGCGTTTGGTATCGAAAACGAATTCGTCCACCTTCTTCTTGCTCCAGGTGGAAGGCTGCGTCCACCAATCGCCCGATGTTTCCGGATCGGCGCTCCTGCCATTGAAGTCGAGGTGTCCAGCACCAGAACGCAGAGCCCCCTCGGCTGCTGATTGTCCACCACCTCTCGGATCACTCCTCGTTCGTCCAAGCTTCGCTCTTGCGGTACTTTCTCCTGGACTCAACCTGGATTTCCGTCTTCCCGAGATGGATCGCGTCGCTTCGGTCCTTGATCTCGATCTCCACCCGGTAAACTCCCGGCGCAATGTCCAGCAACTGCTGACTGATAAAACGAATCCGCTCCGTATACAACTCGTTCGCCGGAAGGGTGAAGGCGCTCAGCGGTAACTTATCGAAGCCTGGTCCCGTTTGCAGTCGCTCGAATCGTTCCAGCGGATACAACCGCAATGGCTCCTTGTCCCGCTTTTGCAGGTACAGCTTCACAACGATATCTTTGACCCAAAGCGGATCCTCCGAGCGATTGAACCAGTGGATCTGTAACCCGAGAACCATCTGATAGGACGTTAATTCGACATGATCGACGGTTGCCTCCACCGCTAGCTTGCGCCCGGATTGCCACTTTTCCGATAAGAATGTAATAAAATCGAACATCGATTAAGACACTCAGTTCACGTTAAAGGCTCTATATTCTGTTGGGCTGTCAGAGGTAATTCCTCGTTATGACGAATATCCCACCAGTAAATCTTATCATCTGCCGTGCCAAAACGCCATCCTCATGTCGCTTGAGCGGTAAAAGTATCGTAACCTCGCTTTTAGAATAAGCCTTGCTAATTGAATCCCGGAACCGGCGTGTTGGAGCTTGTACCGCTAATTCTCCTCCTCGCACCTTGCCATCGCCTCCGCCCGCCGCTAGGATCACACCCTATGTTACGCGCCGGAATCGTCGGACTCCCCAACGTCGGGAAAAGCACCCTCTTCAACGCCGTCACCCGCACCCGCAAGGCGCAGGCCGCCAATTACCCCTTCTGCACCATCGAGCCCAACAACGGCATCGTCACCGTCCCCGATGATCGCTTGGGCAAACTTTCCGCCATCTCCAAATCCCTAAAGGTCATCCCCGCCGTCTTCGAGTTCGTCGATATCGCCGGCCTCGTCAAAGGCGCCAGCACCGGCGAGGGTCTTGGCAACCAGTTCCTCACCCACATCCGCGAAGTCGATGCCATCATCCAGGTCGTCCGCTGCTTCGAGGACGACGACATCCACCACGTCTCCGGCACGGTCGCCCCCGTCCGCGACATCGAAGTCATTACCACCGAACTCGTTCTCGCCGACCTCGCCGCCGTCCAGAAGCGCAAGGACAAAAACACCAAGGCCGCGCGGGGAGGGGACAAGCAGGCCAAGGCCGAACTCGACCTCATCGCCAAACTCGAACCCCATCTCGATACCGGCAAGCCCGCCATCATGCTCGACGTCTCCCCCGACGAAAAAAACGTCCTCCGCAACTTCTTCCTCCTCACCGCCAAGCCCACCCTCTTCGCCTGCAACGTCGCCGAAAAGGAACTCGCCAACCCCGACGCCAATCCCCACGTCAAGGCCGTGCGCGAGTACGTCAAGACCCACCTCAATACCGAGGCCGTCGTCATCTCCGCCCAGATCGAATCCGACCTCGTCGATCTCAGCGAAGACGAGCAGCGCGAATATCTTGAAAGCCTTGGCGTCAAGGAATCCGGCGTCGGCTCCCTGATCCGCGCCGCTTATCATCTCCTCGGCCTCCGCACCTACTTCACCACCGGCGAAAAGGAAACGCGCGCCTGGACCATCCACGCCGGCGACAAGGCCCCCGCCGCCGCTGGCGTCATCCACTCCGACTTCGAGCGCGGCTTCATCGCCGCCGAATGCACCGCCTACGAGGAACTCGTCAAGCTCGGTTCCTTCGCCAAGGCCCGCGAGGCCGGACGCCTCCGCATCGAAGGCAAGGAATACACCGTCCAAGACGGCGACGTACTCGAATTCCGCTTCAACGTGTAGCGGTGGTCTATCCCCGCCGTCCTACGTGGTAGCCGCCGCTGCCGTTAGACCTTAGAATCCGTCATCCTGAGACACCGAAGCGCTGGGGCTTTTTGTGTTGATCATGAGCGCCTGACCAAAGGCGTTATGAGGAGCACTGGATGGCTAGCGGTGCAGTAGGTAGCCGTCGCACTCCGTGCGACTGTCCCCACCGATTCTCGCGCTCGGAGATCGCGGGCTACCCTCTGAAGCCGAAGCAAGCTTCGAGGAATTCAATCCAAGAGATTCAACCCGGCAGATTAATTGAATCGCAGCTGAGGCGTTCCGTCCAATCGCTTCGACATGTCGATCGGGTCCCCGACGGAAACCTGGCTGGGATTGACCTGATAGGACCAAACCTCGAACCAGACCAGCGCCGCCGGCCCGTAAATCGTCGCAAACGCCCCATCGACCGCATCGAGACCCTGTGCCAGCTTCACGCGACCGATCCGGGGAATGTTGAAACGGGCATCGAAGGTGCACCAGGTTCGCCCCAGGTAAACTTCGAAGTAGGCATGGAAATCCATCGGCGTTCCGGGGTCCTGGTTCGCGATATCGGGCAGATGGCACACCACATAACGGGCCGGAAAATTCAACGCGCGACACAGCGCGATCGCCACATGGGCGAAATCGCGGCACACGCCGAAGCGTTGATTGATCACCTCCGAAGCGGCGATGTCCGACCGACCGGCCCCGTAACGGTACTCGATGTTATGGTGGACCCAATTGCAGATCGCGATGACCCGGTCGCGTCCTTCGGCATATTGTCCAAACTGTTGCCAGGCGAAATTCACCAACTTGTCCGAATCGCAATACCGGCTCGGCAAGGTATAGCGCAAAATCCAGGGAGGAAGCTGCTCGAGGGGATTCGCAAAGAACTCGTGATCGTGATCGTCCCGCTCTGAGGAAACGGCGACCAACGCATCGTGGTGGATGACGTTCTGGCCGGGTTGCAACATCGAGCGATAGGTGGTGTTCCCGTGCGCGTCGGTAAATTCGTCGAACGGCGGATAGGGACTGATCGAAAGCGTTTCCCGCTGGACCATCTGTCGTCCGTCCAGGCGCGGGCGCAGCACCAGTAAAATCGGAGTTGGCGCCTGGGTTTCGTAAACCATGTGACAGCCGATGCGGACCGTTAAATTGAGAGGGGTGTGGTTCATTTGCTTTTTTCTCCTATCCGCTCGACGAAAAGCTGAAACAGGGAGGCATAAAGCGGGTCCCGTTCCGGATGATACTGCACCCCGAGCGCAAACGGATAATCCACCAATTGCGCCTCTTCGATCACATCGTCATCCGCGCACCGGGCTTTCACTTCCAGCCCGCGACCGAGACGATCCAGCGCCTGATGATGGGAACTATTCACCCTTGAAAATCGGACCGGTGCGCCCTCGGCATAATGCAATTTCTGGATATTGCCGTACTTGGATTCGGGGCGGTCGTGGTTCGGAATATCGAGATGCAGGGTCCCGTCCAACGCGACATTTAGCACCTGAAGTCCACGACAAATTCCGAGGATGGGCAGGCTTTGCGCCAACGCTTTCGTCAAGACTTCGAATTCCCATGCGTCCCGCGCCGGGTCGGGATCTTCGATTAATTTTTCGTTAGGAACCGGTTGCCGCAAATAGCCCAGGGAAATATCGGAACCGCCGGTGAGCAGCAACGCATCCATCCTCTCCCACGGTACGGAGATCCGGCGCGCATTCCACAGCGACACCTCCGGGAATGGCGCAAAGACCCGCTCGAAGTGGGCCTCGTCGCACTCGCGAATCCATGTGGCGATTTGTTTCACAGCGCCCTAACCTTACCCCGAATGCGGAACCGCGCCCTAAATATATCTCTTTACATTCCGGCAATCGCTGCGAACTTCATGGCATCGATCACATCGCTTCACTCTGAAGCCAAGTAGTAGTGTCTCAGGCAGTTTCCTGTTCGCTCCCAACGGTATCTCATGCGTGCCCAAGCACGCTCTTCATTAGTCGCTGTGAGGTCGCAACCTCAAATCAAGAAAAACAAAATAGTATGAAATTGTACGTGGGAAATCTTTCCTTCCAAACCACCGACCAGGACCTGAACAAGCTCTTCGCTCAATACGGCACCGTCACCGAAACCAACCTGATCATGGACCGTGAAACCGGTCGCCCCCGCGGCTTTGGCTTCATCACCATGAGCAGCGCCGAAGAAGGCCAGCGCGCCATCGACGCCCTGCACGGCCAGAATCACGACGGACGTGACCTGACCGTCAACGAAGCCAAGCCTATGGAATCGCGCGGTCCCCGTCGCGAATTCTCCGGCGGCGGCGGTGGTGGTGGTCGCTCCGGCGGTGG
>CAJCII010000170.1 GCA_903970335.1 Bacteroidota bacterium
CCCTTCGGGCTAGGCGCAGGAGGGTTCGAAGCCGCGTTGCTCACTCGTCACGTAGCCACCGCTCGGTTCCTCGTTCGCGCCTTGCTCCAGACCCTCCTGCGACTGGCGCCATCCCGTCCTTTTTACCTTAACAGGCCCTAACTCACCGGGAACAGCAACAACTGCCGCTGATCCAGCGTCTCCCCGATGGCCGCGATCCCCTCCTGCAACGCCGCCACATTCTCGATCAGCCATGTCCCCGTTTTCTGCGCGATCATCGAGCGCAACAACTCCGCCTGACCCGCCAGCTTCTGGTCTGATTCGATCAACCGCTGCAGCGTTCCCGCTTCCTGCCGGTAACGCTGCGTCATCCGGTCGTTCTCCGGCACCGGCTGCCCGCTGATCTGTCCCTGCAAAGCCCCCAGCGCCTTCGAGAGTCGTTCCAGCGCCTGTGCCCCCGCTACTGCCGATGGCTCGTGCCGGGGCTTTTCCCGTGAGGGTGGCGGTAGGAACTCTCGCCGATAGGCTGTCTCCGCCTCTTCCACGCTTTTCCGCGCGTTCCCCAGCAGCCACCCGACCTTGCTCCGAATCAGCAGGTCGTCCGCTCGCAACTGGTTTTCCTGCCGGTAAAAATTATAGCCCCAGCCGTAAAACAGATTGATCGCCACTTTTTCCAGTGGATCGACATTATAGAAAGCCGAAGTAGACATAACGTCGTCCTATTCCGCTTGGTAACTGCCCGGCAGTGGTGGATATCCCGGATTTTCCCCCGGCAAAGGCAGTGCCCGACCTACTTCCTGAGAGTAAACCGGCGGCGGAGTCGGTTCGGGCGCGGGCGTCGCCGTCGATTGCGTTGGCAGTCCCGTCTCTGGCCCCAGCGGATAAAAGCCGGTCGGTTGGCCTCCGATATTGAAGGGCATCCCTGCCGCCGCATTCGGCGCGGAAACCAGTCCCCGGTCCGCCATGCGGATCGCCAGGTAGTAACGCACCGCCTCCACCGGAGAGAGCCCGATGGCCTGGAGCGAAATCAATTCCCGCATCCGCTCGTCCTTCGGCACAATCAGAACCTTCAGGTCGTTCAGCAGGATGCCGAACCCGGCCAGGAATTCGGTCAGGTGTCCCTTCACCCCTTCGCGGATTTCGAAGATGCGCTCGTTGATGTGCTCCATCTTCGTGACTTGCACCACCTGGTTGATCGATTGCTCGATCGCCGGGCTCGCGTACTCCGCCACCTCGCGCGTATCGATGACATTCCCATTGAACGGCAGATGCGTGATCAATTCCAGCGCCGCTTCCCGTGTGTCGATGTGGATATAGTAATCCACCTGGTACGCCATTTCCGCCATCTCCGCGCTTGTCGCCACACCTTGGCTGCGGATCAGCAGCTTGGAGCGATTGATATAAATGACCTCGTAGACCCACGGCGAATTTCCGCCGAAGAACCCCTGCGCGATCGATCCCAAGAGCGGCTTGTCCGGTGTCGTCAGCGCGTATTGTCCCGTTTCGTAGACATCCAGCACTGCCCCGCGCGATTTCAGCACGCAGAATTCGTTGCTCTCGACGGTCAGCAGCGAACCCGACACAATGCTCTCGTCCGCGATTTTCACCGCGAGTCGCTTCGTGCCGAGTAGATTCGAACCGTCCCGATTGAGTGAAGTAATGACCTGACGGGTAATTGCCATGGGGTCTCCTTAGGATTAAAAAAAGCCGGTTTTCTGACAAGAAAAGCAATCTCTTGATTACGTTATCCATTTTCGCAGCACAAGGATTTTTCCTTTGTATTCCGCGCCCGCTCTGGCAAAAGGAACATTCCCCATGCGTCTTTTCCTCACCATCCTCGCCGTTGCCCTTTTCGGCACGCTGACCGCCTCGGCCCAGACCCGCGAGGAAATCGTCCTTACCGGTGGCCCCGCCCTTCGCTTCATGGAGCACGGCAAAGGTGCGGTCTCGCACGATGTCTACTGGTTCAATTTTGTCGATGCCAGCGTCATTCGCTTGGCCGAATTAAAGTCCCAGGCCCAACCCGGCGTCTTCGTCACCTGGCTCGTCTACCGTCCCTCCTATGCCTCGCGCAGCAAGGAAATGGGCCTCGATCTCCTCGCGCAAATCCAAGCCAAGGCGAAGCGCCTCGGCGTGAAACTCCAGTGGTTCGATACCAAGGAGGACCTCATCGCCTATCTCAACCAAGGCCTCGACCGCAGCAAGGTCAAGCTCGCCAGCTTCGACTACTTCGGCCACTCCAACAAGGCCTGCTTCCTCTTCGATTACAGCAACACCATCGACACCATGTCCACCGCCTGGCTCCACGTCAAAGACCTCAGGCTCATCCAAAACAACATCTTCGCCCGCGATGCCGTCTGCAAAAGCTGGGGTTGTCACTCCGGCGAAATGTACAGCATGTGGTGGAAAAGCCACTTCGACGTCCCCATGATCGGCGCCATCGGCAAGACTGACTTCGCCCACGGCGGTCTGCCCGAGTTGTCCGGCCCCGACGGCAAATGGGCGGAATAAGTCCGGCAATTTTCATGAATCTCTCTCCCCTCCGTCTCCTTCTCGCCGCGTGGTTTTTTTCCGCCGGTCTCCTCGCCGCGCAAACTCCCGGCGACGGCGGCTACGTCCCTCCCGCCGGTTCCGCTCCCCCCGTTGCTCCTCCCCTCAAGAAAGGCTCGCCCCTCGATCACCTCGCCAACGACCCCAAGCTTCCCACGCCCCAGGTCGGCTACAAGGAGGGAAACACCTCCGGCGGCGACTACTGGATCGCCCACCGCCTCATCGACGAAATCGGCGGACAAGGCTGGGGCTGGGTCCGCAAAAGCGACAACGACTGGAACTCCGCCATCTGGATCGCTCTGCAGGAAACCCCCGGTCTCGCCGTCGCGCCCCATCGCAAGCTCGTCAGCGCCCAGGCCGACATCGACTGGGAATACAAATTCTGGGGCAAATTCGCCGACTACAAGGCCTACGATCCCCGCATGGACGAACAGTTGCCTGTCTTCGTCCTGCAAGGCTACCAAGTCATCGGACCTGCCGCCCCGCTCAACATCCACGTCGGTCCCCCCGACCGCGTCCTCCATCGTCCCAGCGGTGCCTCCTCCCGCAGCAATCGCCCCATTTTGAGCGACCCCGGCCTCGATTGACCTAACTCCCCGCCCGCTCCAGCCGCTCGTTGATCGCCCGCCCCAACCCCCGCGTCGGCAGCGGCACCGCGTAGATCGTCCCCACGCGCGCATCGTCGTCCAGCCGCCGCATCGCCCGGAACAAATTCGTCGCCGCTTCCCGCAGGTCTCCCGTCGGCGAAAGATTCTCTCTCACCCCCGGAAACGCCCCCGTCTCCGCTCCAAAAGCCAACCAGCCCACATCCCCCCGCGCCGGAATCTCTCCCGCCTCCCGCACCAGCTTGAGCGGCTTCCTCGGCGCGTAGTGCTGCCGCAGTTGCCCCGGTGCCAGCGGACGCCCCTCCACCGCCGTCGCCCGTCCTAGCGGCCCCGTCGTCGCCTCGATCTCCTCCACCGCAATCCCCCCCGCGCGCAACAGCAGCGCCTCTCCCTCGCCCAGAAACACCACCGTCGATTCCACCCCCACCGCGCACGGCCCGCCATCCAGGATCAGCGACACCGCTTCGCCCAGTTCCTCCCGCACCGCCGCCGCGTCCGTCGGGCTGATCCGCCCAAACCGGTTCGCGCTCGGCGCGGCGAGGGGACCTCCGAACGCCCGCAACAACGCCTGCGCCACCGGATGCGCCGGCACCCGCAACGCCACGTTCGGCAGCCCGCTTGTCGCCAGGTCCGGAACCATCTCCCGCTTCGGCAAGACCAGCGTCAGCGGCCCCGGCCAGAACCGCCTCGCCAATTCCCGCGCTGCTTCGGGCACCCGCTCCGCCAGCCCAAACGCCTCATCCGCCGTCGCCACGTGCAGGATCAGCGGATCGAACAGCGGCCTTTGCTTCACCTCGAAGATCCGCGCCAGTGCCGCCGGATTCAGCCCGTCTCCGGCCAGCCCGTACACCGTCTCCGTCGGCATTCCCACCACCTGCCCCTGTCGCAAAAGCTCCGCCGCCCCCAAAATCGCCTCCTCCGTCGTGAAAACGACGTTATTCGCTTGCACCTCGGCAGGCGTCTCGGGTTTGATGTTATCGACTGGTATGGAACAGTTTGAATCCTTCAAGGCGTCCCGACTCTATTCCCGCAATGGTGCGAAGTCGATGCTGGTGCGGGAACGGGGGCTGCTTCTTTTGCCTTGATCGGAAACTATGCGCATCATCTTTATCGGTACCGGCGAGATCGGTATTCCTGCCCTTGAGGCCCTCACCAAGTCCCCCGACCACCATGTCCTCGCCGTCATCACCCAGCCCGACCGCCCCGTCGGTCGCCAGCTCAAGCTCGCCGCCAGCCCCATCAAGGAAGCTGCCTTCAAGCTCCACCTCAAAATCTACCAGCCGGAAAAAATCGGCAGTGCCTCCTCCGTCTCCCAGATGCGCTACCTCAAGCCCGACCTCATCGTCGTCGCCGCCTACGGCCAGATTCTCCCCAAGGAAGTCCTCGATCTCCCCCCCAAGGGCTGTCTCAACCTCCACGCCTCCCTCCTCCCCAAATATCGCGGTGCCTCCCCCATCCACTCCGCCATCGCCGCCGGCGAAACCAAGTCCGGCATGACCATCATGTGGATGGACGAAGGCCTCGACACCGGCGACATCCTCCTCCAGGAAACCGTCACCCTCCGCCG
>CAJCII010000171.1 GCA_903970335.1 Bacteroidota bacterium
TTTCGGCGGGATTTCGTTGGAACTAATACGATTAAGATATCCCGGAGGGTGCGTTTATTCCCGGGCGGGGGAGGTCGAGAGAGGGGCCGGGTTTGTCATCGGCCGTATTTCGGGTAATCTAGGGGCATGGAAAAAACGAGCTTAAGTCGATCGGAGTCAGCGTTGGCCGATTGCCAGAGCCAGCCGGATTCGCGGCAGATCGGGATCGACAAGGTGGGGGTGCGGGGGTTGATGTATCCGATCGAGGTGCGGGACAAGCGGCACGCGACGCAGGACACGGTGGCGCGGTTCAGTCTGCTGGTGGATTTGCCGAAGGATTTCAAGGGGACGCACATGAGCCGGTTTGTGGAGGTGCTGAACGCGCACGGGCGGCTGGTGCATGTGGAGAGCCTGCCGAAGATGCTGCACGAATTGCAGCGGAAGTTACAGGCGCAGGTGGCGCACATCGAGGTGGAATTTCCCTATTTCATGGAGAAGGAAGCGCCGGTGACGAAGGCGAAGGGGCTGGTTGATTACCAGGTAAAATTCGATGCGGCGGCGCATGGGAAGGACGTCACTTTTACGGTGACGGTGATAGTGCCGGTGACGACGCTGTGCCCGTGCTCGAAGGCGATCAGCGCGTACGGGGCGCATAATCAGCGGGGCTACGTGACGCTGGCGTTGCGGTCGGTGCGACCGATCTGGATCGAGGACATGATCGAGTTGATCGAGGAGTCGGCGAGCAGCGAGATTTATTCGATGTTGAAGCGGCCCGACGAAAAGGCAGTGACGGAGCGGGCCTACGATAATCCGGTGTTCGTGGAGGACCTGGTGCGGAATGTGGCGGTGCGGTGCAATCGTCATCCGGAGATTACGTGGTACAAGGTGGAGGCGGAGAATATGGAGAGCATCCATAATCACTCGGCCTATGCGCAGATCGAGAAGACGGTGGTGGAGGAGTGAGAACTGAGAGCGTAGAAGGAAGAACTGAGAACTGAGAACCATGACCTTGGGTCGACGACTTATCCTGGCGAGCGGGTCGCCGCGACGCAGGGAATTGCTGACGGAGCTGGGGGTGGACTTCGAGGTGGAAACGGTGGAGGTGCACGAACTGGAGGGCGATTCGGCCCGGGGCTTTTCCCCGGGGGAGTTGGCGCGGGAGAATGCGCGGCGGAAGGCGGCAGCGGCGGCGGAGCGATGGCCGGGACGGTTGGTGCTGGGAGCGGACACGGTGGTGGCGCTGGAGGGGCGGTTTTTCGGGAAGCCGGATTCGCCGGAGGAGGCGCGGGATTTTTTAAGGGAGTTGAGTGGGCGGACCCATGAGGTGACGACGGGGTGCGTGCTGGTCGATACGTCAGGGGAGACGGAGGTTTTTCACGAGACGACGCGGGTGACCTTTCGGGTGTTATCGGAGGAGACGATCGCGCGTTATCTGGCGGACGTGCAGGTGCTGGATAAGGCGGGGGGCTATGCGTTGCAGGAGCGCGGGGAGTGGATCGTGGAGCGGGTGGAGGGTTCGCGGAGCAATGTGATCGGCCTGCCGGTGGAGGCGCTGGCGCGGGTGCTAAGAAAGCGCGGATTGCTTTAAGGCGGCGTTTGTCTTTTGCTGAGCATCCGCATGGGCAATTTTTTCTACTATTTTACAAGGGAGTTATTTTTAATTTTGCCGCGATTGGGTTCGCGGGCGCATTACGACGGGATGGAGTTGGTGCCGAAGACGGGGCCGGGGCTGGTCGTTTGCAATCACATTAGTCATTTGGACCCGCCCTACATGACGGCGGCCTTTCCGCGGGTAATCCACTTTATGGCGGACAAGCCGCTGCTGGAGATTCCGGTTTTGGGGAAATTGATGGAGTGGGGGCATGTGTTCCCCATCGACCGGACGAAGAACGACCGGGGGGCGATCCGGACGGCGATGGAACGGCTGAAGGCGGGGAACCTGGTGGGGATTTTTCCGGAGAAGGGGATCCGGCACGGGGCGACCTCGGTGCTGGGAGGGGCGGAATTGCCGATCGGGACGGCAGCGTTCTGGAAGATGATGGATGTCCCGGTGATTCCGATGGTGATCATCGGGTCGGACCAGATGTATGCGTGGAAGAATTATTTCCGGCGTCCGCGGGTGTTGGTGCGGGTGGGGAAGGCGCTGCCGCCGGACCGGGAGGGATCGAAGGAGGAGTTGCGGGACCGGATTGCGGGGGCGTGGCGGGAGATTTTCGAGTCGATGAAGAAGGACTACGGGATTCGTCCGGAGGAATTGCCGCAGAGCGCGCAAAAGCGGTGGGGTCAACCGGAACCGGGCGAGAGGACGGACGAGTGAGACGGCGTAGGAATTGAAAATTTAGCGCGGAAGGATAGATTAGGTCATGCAGGAACTGGGAAAAATGCTGGTCGTTATCGGCGTGCTGATCGCGCTGATGGGCGGGTGGCTATGGTCGGGGAAAGGGTTCGGCTGGCTGGGGCGGATGCCCGGGGACATCTCCTACGAGAACGGCGATTTTCGGTTCTACTTTCCTCTCGCGACGTGTGTCCTGGTCAGCGTCGTTCTAACCCTGCTCGGGTGGTTTTTTCGGCGTTGAAAGGAATAGAGACCCCGGACGGGCACAAAAGTTACGGAATTTTGGTGAATTTCCTTTAAAATCGGCTCCGTTGCCAACAGAGTAAAAGTTGTGAAATGGGTTTTAATCGGTTTAGTCGGTGCGTTTGGCGCGGCGACATTGGCACACGGAGATACAATCGATCCGAACGCCTTGTTCAAGCAGTCGGTGGATGCCTTGTCGGCGGGGCAGTACGATGTGGCGTCGAAGGGATTCGACCAATTGATCGCGAACTTTCCGAATGCGCTCAACATCAATGAAATGCGGCTCGATGCCGGCTTTGCCTACTTGCGACTGGGGGATTTCCCGAGTGCGATCGACCGGTTGTCGAAGGAAGTGGCGCCGGAGACGAAGCCGCAGTATCGCGGGACGGGGCTCTATTTTACCGGGCTGGCGCAGTATTCCCTTGGGCAAAAGCTGGCGGACACGGACAAGGCGGGCAGCGCACAGGCGATGAACCAGGCGGTGACGACCTTAAGCGCGCTGATCGATTTTATCGCGGCGAATCCGTCCGACAGCAGCAGCCGTTTCCAAGAGGACGCGATGTATTACGTGGCGCTGGCGCAGTACCGGATTGGGCATTATGGCGAGTCGAGTAGTGCGCTGCGGCAGTTGCTCGATACGTTTGGCACGAGTTTGAAGCGGCCCGATTATTCTTTCCTGTTGGGGAGTATTTATGCGGTGCAGACGAGCCAGGCGGTGGATGCCTATAACGATCCCTCGAACAAGGACAAGGAGAAGCCGGCCGAGATCACGGCGCTGGCGCAGAAGGCGCTGGATGCCTTTGCCCAAGTCAGCAGCGATCCCAACGCCTTGGTGCAGGCCAATACGGCGAACATGAGCCGGGCGGAGGTGCTGTACATGATCGCCCCTTTGGAGCCGAATAACGACGGGTACGAGAAAGCGCTCGATGCGTTCCGTTTGGTGCGGCGCAAGGACGACATGATTCAGTTGCAGCAAAATCACCTGGACGAATTGAAACGGGCCTCGCAGGCGCAGGACATGACGGCGGACGCATCGAACGACTTGAGCCTGTTGATCTATCGGGAGCAGGGGCGGCTCGACGACCTGCGGAACGCGCCGGACCCGATCATCCAGGCGCTGATGCGGATGGCGGAGTGTTATGCGGCGTTGAAGCAATCGGACGAGGCGCGGACGGTGCTGCACCGGTTGGTGAAGTATGCACACGATCTGTTGACGCCGAGCCAACAGCAGGAAGTCGATTTCGACATTCTCTTTTCCTATGTCCTCGGAGGACAGACGGACAAGGCGGACAAGGCGTTGACGGAGTACCTGGACAACCATAAGGGAGATCCCCAGGCCGATAGCATCAGCTATCAGATCGCGGCGAAGCTTTTGGAGCGGAAGGACTACGCCGGGGCGCTGGCGCAGGCGGAGCGGAGCCTCTCGGATTTCCCGAAAGGGAAGGTGGCGGATTACGCGGTGGGCATCAAGGTGCAGGCGCTTACTGGGCTGGGTCGGATTCCCGAATCCGACCAGGTGGTGGACGATTTCCTTCAGCAAAATCCGACCGACCCGGTGGCCAACGATCTCTTGCTGGTGCGGGCCGAGAACGAGACGGCACGGGGAGACCTGACGACGGCGCTGACCGATTACCAGAAGGTCCGGGACAACAGCTCGGCGAGCGAAGATTTGCAGGCCATCGCGGGGGCGGACTACATCCAGACGTTGCGGACGCTGAACCGGTACGACGACATTCTGACGGAGAGCAAGAACTTCCAGTTGAAGTACGCGAACAGCCCGGCGCTGCCCGGCGTGCTTTTTTTCGCGGCGCTGGCGATGGACCAGAAAGGGGACCCGGGGGCCGTGGCGGCCTTTCAGGACATCGCGGTGAAGTACCCGGCATCCAACGCGGCGGCGAGCGCGTTGTTCTATGTGGTCACCATTTACGAGCGGACGAAGAACGTGGCGGCAATGGTCCAGGCGGCGGACGATTTTCGGAAGGCGTATCCGAAGAAATACGATTTTCTTGAGAAGATAACGGACCTCGTCGGCAAGGAGTACGAGAAGGAAAAGAAGTTCGACCTGGCGGCGGCGAACTATCAAACGCTGGCGGATGTGCCGGACCCGGAAATCGCATCGACGGCGAGCACAAAGGTTGGCGATACCTGGCTGGCGGCGGCGAAGGCGATGGGGGCGTATCAATCGCTGCCGCTGGCGAAACACGCAGAGGCGGAGAAAAAATTGTCGGAGGCGGAGCAGGCCTACGTGAGCACGTTGAAGAATTACCCCAATCAATTCGAGGCGTTGGGCCAGTCGTTCGAGGGGCTGGCGAATACGTTGAAGCTGCGGCGTTCCTGGGGGTTGGTGACGGATGCGACGATGGAGGCCACCTTAACCAACCTGACGGTGGGCCTGACCTCGCCGGAGATGCAGACGCGGGTGGAGCTGGCCAAAGCGGGACTCGTTTTCATTTATAAGAACGGGACGACGCAATACCTGGCGGCGCTGCTGCGGTTCAAAACGACGATCGGTGCCAGCCCGGGCCTGCGGTTGACCCGGCTGGAAGCAAGCCAGTACGGGGAATTGCTGATTGCGGCGAAGGACTACGCGACGGCCATCCAGGTCTACACGGACCTACTGGCAAGCTCGGACGCGCCACTGGTGCAGGCCGATGGGGACTATGGTCTGGGGGCGACTTATCTGGCCCAGGGCGATGTGGCGAAGGCGAAGGAGTATTTCCTGAAATTGAAGGCGTTGCCGGACGGGGCGGCGTGGCATCCGCACATTTTGGATGCGGAATTCGGACTGGCGCTGGCGAACGAGCAATCGACTCAGGCGGGCGACAGCGACAAGGCGAAGGCGACGTATGCCCAGCTGATGCAAGAGCCGAGGGCGGGAATAGTGCTGCAGGCGAAGTCGATGCTCGGCTACGGGCGACTATTGGAGAAAGCGGGTTTTGCAATCAATCCGGCGCCGGAGGGGGCAAACGAATCCGCGGTGCATTACTATCTGCAGCCGCATACGTTCTACGGTCCGGCGCTACCTGAAGTGAGCGCGGAAGGGCTGTTCGATGCGGGTCAGGCTTATGAAAAAGCGGGGAACAAGGCTTTGGCGCAGAAGCAATACAACGACTTGATCCGGAATTACGGCACGACGGCGCCGGACTGGGCCGACAAGGCGAAAGCGGCGTTGGGCAACGTGGCGAACTAGCCCGTCACGGACCTTTCCCGGCCATGGCAGCGAGCGAGAGCGGTCGAAGGGACGCCGGCAAGGTGAAGTCGAGTGCCGCCGAGCGGGCGCGGCTGGTGTGCCAGGCGCTGGGGAGGGCCTACCCGGACGCGCATTGCGAATTGATTTTTTCCAATCCGTTGGAGTTGCTGGTGGCGACGATCCTGTCCGCGCAGTGCACGGATGTGCAGGTGAACAAGGTGACTCCGGCGCTGTTTCGGAAATATCGGAGCGCGCGGGATTACGCGGAGGCGGAGGCGGCGGAACTGGAAGACGACTTGAAGGCGATCGGGCTTTATCGGAACAAGGCGAAGAATATCCGCGCGTGCGGTCGGTTGCTGGTGGAGGAGCACGAAGGGAAGGTTCCGGCGACGATGGAGGAACTGGTGCGCCTGCCCGGTGTGGGGCGGAAGACGGCGAACGTGGTGCTGGGAAATGCGTTCGGGCAGAATGTGGGTGTGGTGGTGGACACGCATGTGGCGCGGCTCTCGGCGCGACTGAAGCTGACACGGCAGACCGATCCGGTGAAGATCGAGGCGGAGCTGATGAAGCTCGTGCCACAGGAAAAGTGGACGCTCTTCTCGCACTGGCTGATTTTTCACGGGCGGCGTCGGTGCAAGGCGCAGAAGCCGGACTGCGCGGGCTGCGAGATCGCGGCGATGTGCCCGAGTTATCCCCGGCTCTTGCCCAAGAACTGAAGCGCGGAGCCAAATCTCAGCGCATTTTTAAACTCGTTCGGGTCAATTCCCCGCCGCATGCGGCGGGGTTATTTTATAATTTGAGGACGTACCGGCTCGCTGCGCTCGGTTACCGTCGCCCGGAGGCCGACGGCTACCTCGGTGAATGGGTCAGGCCGGAGGCTGACCCTCCCCAAGTACGGATACCCACGGAGGAATGCAGATAAGTGGGACGGTCATAGACCACCGCTACATGAGAACTAGGCCGCGGGGGTTTCCGTGGCGGCGGGCTGGCCAGCCAGCGTTTCACCGACCTGGAAGCGGGTGAAGCGGCGGATGACGATGTTTTCGCCCAGCTCGGCGATCTTGGCGTTGAGCAGGTCGTTAATCGTCTTGGCGCTGTCCTTGACGAAGGTCTGTTCGAGGAGGCAATAGGTGCTGAAATACTTGTCGACCTTGCCGGTGATGATTTTCTCGACCACGGCGGCGGGCTTGCCGACGACGGCGGCGCTGGCGACATCGCGTTCGACGGCGAGGACGCTTTCGGGCACTTCGTCGCGCTTGACGTAGAGCGGGGTGGCGGCGGCGACCTGGAGGGTGACGTCCTTGACGAAGGCGCGGAAGCTTTCGTTGCGGGCGACGAAGTCGGTCTCGCAGTTGATTTCGACGAGGACGCCGACCTTGTCTCCGACGTGGATGTAGGAGCCGATGACGCCTTCCTTGGCTTCGCGTCCGGCCTTTTTACCGGCGGAGGCGGCGCCTTTTTTGCGGAGGATGGTTTCGGCGGCGGCGAGGTCGCCCTTGGCCTCGACGAGGGCCTTCTTGCAATCCATCATGCCCGCGCTGGTTTTGTCGCGGAGCTGTTTGACGAGGTCGGGAGAGATTTCAGTGGCAGTGGCGGTGGACATAGGAGGAACGGTTGAGGTTGTGAATCAGGCGGAGACGCCGGTGAGCATTTCTTCGTCTTCCTTCTTGGGCGCGCCGTCGCGGGCAGGAGCGCCGGACTTGGCGGAGCCTTCGACGATGGCGTCGTTGAGGGCCTCGAGGATGATGCTGATGGAACGGATGGCGTCGTCGTTGCCGGCGATGGGATAATCGACGAGATCGGGATCGGCGTTAGTGTCGGTGATGGCGACGACGGGGATGTTGAGGCGGCGCGCCTCGGCGACGGCGATGGACTCGCGGGGGACATCGACGATGACGATGGCGGCGGGATATTTGTCCATGTCCTTGATGCCGTCGAGATTGCGGTGGAGCTTGGCGTTTTCCCGGCGCATGACGGAGACTTCCTGCTTGGGCATCTTGTCGGTGGTGCCGTTGGACTCCATGGTATCGATCTGGCGCATGCGGGCGACGCTCTTGCGGATGGTGGTCAGATTGGTCATGGTGCCGCCGAGCCAGCGCTCGGTGACGTAGAAGGAGTTGCTGCGGCGGGCGAGTTCCTTGATGGTTTCCTGGGCCTGCTTTTTGCAGCCGACGAAAAGCACTTTTTTACCGCTGGCGGCGATTTCACGGAGGAAGTCCTGCGCGGTTTCGAGCTGCTTGACGGTGAATTCGAGGTCGATGACGTAGATGCCGTTGCGCGCCTCGAAAATAAAGGGCTTCATCTTGGGGTTCCAACGCTGGGTGCGGTGACCGAAATGGACGCCGGCGTCCAGCAGTTCCTTGATATCGACTCGATGCATGATGGGTGCTTTGCTCTGGTTTATGACCCGAAGCGAGCTGTGAAAAGCCGCGGCAGGCTTCCGTTTCTACGGAATGGGTGGTTGTTGTTGTGCCGGCAGAACCGGCGTTTCCGACTCCCGACGAATGGCACGAGGCCGTACGGCGGGAATGGTCACTATGGGGGAAGCGGGGGACGAAGGCAAGCGAAAGTGAGGGGCCTATTCCTTCTCGTCCGCGTCGTCTTTGTCTTCCTCACGGAAATGGTGCGAGAGCTTTTTCAGATCCTTGGCGATTTCGTAGAGATGCCGCGAACCGCGCTCGAGGGCGACGGTGGTGCGCCACAAAAGGGTGATGATAAAAATGTAGAGGGCAAGGGCGCCAAGGAGGAGGAGTATCTCCAGGGTCACGACGATTGCTGCAAAAAGATCCATAAGTCGTTTCTACCTTGAGTAAATCAATCGGCAAGCGCAGTCGGCCACGAGGCTTTAGTCCTTTTTACCCGGGTCAGTCGGCTTCTTATCCATCGAGCGGGAAATCTCCGAAAGATGGCGGGCGATGAGATCGAGGGCAATGGCGATGCGCCACAAGAGCGTGAGAATAACGATGATGACGATGAAATAACCGAGGAGGACGAGAATGAAGCCATCGCTGTAACCCATGCCGGAACGCTATCAGCCGGATGTGCCATGGCAAGAGAGTCGGCGGGGCGCTGTCTTGCGTAAGCGCGCCGGGTCTGACAGATTGACGCCATGCGGCAAGACCCACGGGAGGACGACGAGCAGCATTTGCTGGAAACGAAGCCTTTTCTTGCGCATCTGGAAGACCTGCGCTGGACGATCATCCGGTGCGTCGGGGCGCTGGCGGCGGGGATCACGATCTGCGCCTTCAGCGTGCGGTCGATTCTGCTGATCCTGTATGTGCCGTACATCGAGGCGGGACGCAGCCCGAAGGACCTGATCAACATCGGCGTGGCCGATCCGTTTTCGATTCACATGTCGATCAGCGTGTTGGGCGGGGTCATTCTTTCGCTGCCGGCGATGCTTTATTTTGTGGGGCAGTTCCTGTTGCCGGCGCTGATGCCGCGGGAGAAGCGGTATCTGGCGCCGGTCTTTTTCGGCGGGACCGTGCTTTTTATCGCGGGGGTGGGGTTTTGCTACTGCTTCGTCCTGAAAGTGGCGCTGTCGTTCTTTCTCGGGTACAGCACGTACCTGGGGTTCGAGGCGACCTGGACGGCGAAGGAGTTG
>CAJCII010000172.1 GCA_903970335.1 Bacteroidota bacterium
CAACTCCTTACCCGACACAAAACGCGGTGGTGGTGATCGTGGTGCGCCGCTACGCTCGTCTTGTGGTGATTGCGGGCCTTGATTCGCTGTCCTTCCTCTGTGACTACGTTGAGAACTGGCCATTCCTCGCGATCATCGACCGTCACGGTTACATGCTTTCACCTCTGAAAAAGAGGCATTATGCCGTTTTTTGGAGCCTGAAAATTTGTAACCCATTTTTGTAACCCGATGGTGTAAAAGTGGGCATCGGTCAGATAACGTGAGGAAATGAGTCTGAGCGGGATTCTCCTCTGCAAATTGCCTTTTGAGCGCGTGCGATGATGTGAGAGAAAATGAGCTAAAAATGCCCCGATGCCCGTGTGAAGCGGACGCTCTACCGCTAAGCTAACCGCGCTGGGAAACGGCCCTCAATCGCTCACTGTGACTCAAGCGCCGGGGGCCGATAAAGATTGGCATGGCCGGGCATAATACGCTCCGACCAAGTTCGAGGGCAAGCAACATCAAGCCGGTCCTCCGACTCGCTCGCTTACCGCCCCCGCGAAAATCCCGCCTTGGTAAAACCGACTCCGCCCGTGCGCGGTGCCGTCCGGTTAGTCGAATTGGAACGAAATCCACCCGAGCGTTGCGCCGGACGATGCGGACGATCGATCCCCGATCCCGCATACGCCATCGTCTGCCGCGGCTGCTCCTCGCCCGCGCCCGATTCGAACGGATGCCCCTTCAACACCGGAATGCTCCGGCGGATCAGCCGCTCGATTCCGCGCAACAAATTCCGCTCCGAGCTGTCGCAAAACGCGATCGCCTTCCCGTCCTTCCCCGCCCGCGCCGTCCGCCCGATCCGGTGCACGTACGACTCCGGCTCCTCCGGCAAATCGTAATTCACCACCAGCATGATCCCCTTCACGTCGATCCCCCGCGCCGCGATGTCCGTCGCCACCAGCACCCGGCTCCGCCCGCTCCGGAAATTCTCCAGCGCCCGTTGCCGCGCCGGTTGCGACTTGTTCCCGTGAATCGCCTCGGCCTGGATTCCGTCCCGCGCCAGTTGATCGACAAGCTTGTTCGCCATGTGCTTCATCCGCACAAACGCCAGCACCAGTCCCTCCGGATGCTGCCGGATATAATGCGCCAGCGCCTTCGCCTTGTCGTGCCGTCCCAGATAACACACATGCTGGTCGATCCGCTCCGCCGTCGAGGAAACCGGAGTCACCTCCACCCGCGCGGGCTGATGCACAATCGACGACGCCAGTTCCTGGATCGCCGGCGGCATCGTCGCCGAAAACAACAGCGACTGCCTCCGCGGCGGCAGCTTCGTGATGATCCGTTTGATCTCGTGCACAAAACCCAGGTCCAGCATCCGGTCCGCCTCGTCCAAAACGAAAATCTCCACCTTGTCCAGGCTCACATGCTTCTGCTTCTCCAGGTCCATCAACCGCCCCGGCGTCGCAATGAGAATATCCACCCCGCGCGCCAGCGCCCGAATCTGCGGCACCAGGCTCACCCCGCCGAAAACCGCCAGGTGCGACAACTTCAGGAACCTCCCGTAATCGGCGAAACTCTGCGTGATCTGCGCCGCCAGCTCCCGCGTCGGCGCCAGGATCAACGCCCGCGGACGCTTCGGCGTCGTCGGCACGTTGCTCGCCGCCAGCCGTTGCAGCATCGGCAACGCGAACGCCGCCGTCTTCCCCGTCCCCGTCTGCGCCACCCCGATCAGGTCCCGCCCTTGCAGCAGGAACGGAATCGCCTGCGCCTGGATCGGCGACGGCTCCGTATAGTTCTTCGCCTGCAACGCCCGCAGCAGCGGCTCCGCCAGCGCCAGCCCACCGAAGTCGGTCATCACCGGCGTCGGTGTGGAAGTCGGAGGATGGACCGGCGGGTGGCTCGGCGTCTGGGGCGGATGCGTCACGGGGCTGGCTGTAGTAATGGAATGAGTCATAGTTGTTCTGTCTTGAAAATTGGGGACCCGCCCGGTGCGATCAAATCGCCCGGAACGTGCCGCAATTAAATTTTGGTCGATGAGATTATTGGCCCTGAACGATCTCTCATCGAAAGACAACTAGGGGGCGATTCGGGCCGCGTGGCCACTGAAACCGATGAGCGCGTGCTCACTTAAACCGCTCTCATCCTACCTCCCTTTCCCCCCTCCGCAAGCTTTAAGTTTGCCCCTACCCATGGATGGTCGGCCTCCGGCCTGCCCCATTCTCCGAAGGTAGCCGTCGATCTCCGAGCGACGGAATCTCTTAATGTAGCGGCGCTCTATGAGCGTCGCGTTTCCCTCGTGCCCAAACTCCATTTGGGCACGCCATTGTCCCCGCAACTCCATTGCCCTGCTCTCTGCCCCAACCCCAAACCTGCTCCCCTGATGCCGTCCCCTCAATCGTCCGGGAGTTTGTGCCAGGTCGCACCAAGTGGACTCTCTTGCGCGCGCACCATCAATGCCGTGAAGAAGCTTCCTGACGAATCGCTCGGTGCTGCCTCTCCATCTTTACCCACCGCCAGTACCTGGAATTGGTCTCCGAGATGAAAGGTGGTGTCGTACGCCGTCGAATCTAAAGTGCCTTTGACGTAGATCGTATCCGGTGTCGCCGAGGACGCTTGGATCGTCAGGTTTATCCCGTCGTCGGTATGTAACCACTGGGGCGACTGGTCGGCAAACAAGCCCCCACCCGTGCTGCCGCCTTGCTCGACCGTTGCCTCCTTTTCGATCTCCATCGGATGCCCGGCCTTTTGTAAGGTCTGAAAACGCTCCCGCAGTTGCGCCGGAATCTTGAGCGTTCGTATTTCCGTATGATAGGCCAGCCTCGGCGTTTGGCCTGGTGTCGCGGTGACCGGTGGTAACAGTTTCGATGGCTCGAGCAAAACTGCTGTCGCGCTGAAACCAGCTCCTATCGGCGTACTCTTGATCGCATCGATCGAGTTGATCGGCAGGTCCGCCGCCGTTTTGACCATCGTGCCGGATGCCGAGTGGATAATAAAACGCGCTTTGATGAACTTAACATCCCTGTCCACCACATAATCGCTATCGGTCGTAGACTTCAGCGCGCCATTACTTCTGGATTCCGCCGAACCTCCCGCGCGCGCAAAAGGTCGCGCAGGCGCTAAGGTCATTCCTCCTCCGCTTTTGTCCTCCAGGGTAATCTGAATCAGCGCCTCTCCCGGCAATAAAGTCGCCGCCGGGTAGCTCCCAAAGGAGTCGGGAATTTGCTCTGAAGAAAGTCCCGACTCGCTCACCGCCACCGGTATCTCCTCCACCCCTGGCGACGGCGCAGGCAGCAGCGGCTCTCCCTCCGCATTCACCAGCGTGACCTGCATCACTCCCACAAAACCCGTCGCCGGTTCGCTCCCTTTTCCGGGTAATATCAGCGCCGCCCCATCCGCAGACGTCAGCAGCGCCCGCGCCCCGCTCGAAATCGTCCCCCTGCCGCTGACCTTGCCCAAGCTGTTTCCCTGTACGTCCTTGATCTCCATGTCCGCCGTAATCTGGAGATGCGCCTTATCGACAATTTTCGCGTCGATCATGGTTTGTCCCGTCACTTCGTCGGTTCGCGGCACCGTCTGAGTCATCGTCATCGCTCCCTGTTGCTTGCCGTCCGAATTATACGCCGGAGAATGGATACTGGGGCCACTCCATTGCGACATCTTTTCCAAATTTTTGCGGAGTTGCCCTTCCTCATCCGTCCCCGGTTTGCAAGCAACGACCTCGCTCCCCGCCTCGAGGTAAGTCACTGCTTTCGTCGCTTCGGCTGACGACGGCTGAATCCGGTAGCCCGTAAAATGCTCCAGCGGTAACGGATGTAAATCGGCCAGGTAAAAGATCGACCGCAACGCCTGGTCCACGCTCACCTGCTCCGCTTTCAGGTCGATGGTCGGAAGCTTCTTGATCGCATCCAGTTCGCCGATCGTCTTCGTGTCCAGCTCGAACGCAAACCCCTTGCCCGCGCTCGCTGCCTGCACCGCCTGCAGCGCCGCCACCGGGTCGGTCCCGCTAAAGTCGATGTCGATTAACGTCTCCTTCGCCCTCTTCTTGAACGCGATCTCAGCCTGCGAGAGTTGCTCGATATAAATCAGCGCCCCGTCCACTCGGTAACGAATCGGGTAGCGCCTTTTGACCGCATCCAGGATCATCATCACGTTCGGCTCATAGTGGGGGATGTACGTAAAATCGAGCGAGACCGGCATCGGCGCTTTCCCCGGCGGAACCTTCAGCACGAAAGTGATCCCCTGCTTTTCCGGGTCCTGCGACGCCAGCTCTTTCGTTAGCATTTGCACGAACTGGTCCAGCGGCATCTCCGTCACCTTCAGGTTCTCGATCCGCAGGTTGTTGAACAACTCGTCGATCCGCTTGTCGTTAGCGGTTTGAGTGGTAACGGTCGGAGTGACGTTGACCGACGGCGCAGGCTCCTTCCACGCGCTGACAATAAGCAGCAGTCGCATCGGCACATGGAGAGTGGAGGAAATCGCTTTGCCGGATTGCGCTTGGTCCTCGACATCCGCCATCGCCTGCTCGCCATGCCACTCGCCCGGAATCCAGATGCCTCTCATCTCATGGTCCTTCACGGCCTCCAGAAAATGAGCTTCCCGGGTCGTAAACGAAGGCGTGCCGGTACCAACCACGTTACTTTTGGTAAACCCTTCGAAATCGATCACGCTCAATTTTCCATCGAGAATAATTTTCCCATCATCGGGTGAATTCCCCTCGCCGGGTGAGGGCGTAACTTCGACACTGAAGCCAAGGCCTTTGGTGGCAAATTCTCCCGGTGTGGGCGGCGTTTTGATCTGTACGCTTGAGCCATCCGGCAGGGCGGATTTGGCATAATGAGAGTCGTCGAACCGCCTCGGGTAAGGAAATTCCCGCACGATCTCGATCTTGGCCTTCTGCCCCGGCCGCGTCGTCACGCTCGGCGCACTCACCAGGCTGGCCCCCTTTGTCTTCTGGATCAGCTCCATCAGCGAAATCAGCGCCGCACCGCTTGCATCCTCCATTCCCCTGTCGAACGTCGCCTTGTTGGCCTGATAGGCATCCTCCGGAATTTCCAAAAGTTTGCACTTAACCGTGATCCGCGACCCCGATCCCGTCGCGGATTGAGCGAGCCCACTCGCATCTTTTATCGGGAATACTGTTTCCGTCCCCTTTGTCAGCGGTAGCCACGCCACCGAAAAGAAGCCCGCCAGCACCACCCACAGCGGCCACGCCGACCCCTTCCGCTCGTTCCCGCCCACGATCCGCCGGATCCGCTGCACCAAAGATCCCCCCGAAGCCGTCAGCGCCAGCGGCACCCCGCGCCTTTCTTCCAGCCGGGCCAGCGCACTCGCGTAAACCAGCTTGTCCGCCATCACCTGCACTGCGATGTCGTCGCAGCAATTCTCCCGCTCCTCCCGCAGCTTGCGGCTGATCCACCAGACCGCCGGATGATAAAAGAGGATGGTCTCGATGACCGTCTGGAAAAGGTTCGCCAGGTAATCATACCGCCGCACATGCGCCAGCTCGTGGGCCAGAATCGCCTCCAGTTGCTCCGGCGACAGCCCCGTCAAAACCGACGCAGGCACCAGAATCGTCGGCCGCAGCCACCCGATCAGTGTCGGCACCTCCACCAGCGCCGACTCCAGCAGCCGCACCGTCACGCCGACCCCCATCCGCTCCATCAGCCGCTCGAATCGCTCGCGCAATAACAAATCCTCCACCGCCCGCCCCGACCCACACAACCGCAGCAGCAACGTCCATCCCACCGTCAGTCGCACCGTCAAAATCGACACCCCGCCCAACCAGTAAACCACCACAAACGGCAGGGACGCCTCGGCCAGCCGTTGCATCCGCTCCGGCCAGGTCGGTTCGCTCGTCACCGACGACACGGCCTTCATCTCCGGCTCGAAATTTCCCTGCGGCACCACGCCCGCCGGAACCGCTCCCGCCTCGACCGGCATCGTCATCGCCTGCGGCTCCGCTACCGGCCCCAACGCCACCCAGGTCGCCACCGGCATCGCCCCGCACAGGACCAGTGCGCCGCCGATCGTCACGTAACGCACCTGCGACGACGCCCCCACCAAAACCCGAAGTGCCAATGCTAACGCCAGCGCGATACCCGCCCCCTGCCAGATAAAGTGAATCAGCACCCAGCCCAGCCGCGCCACCCACGGTTCCGCCCATAAATTCCCCGCGCTCATCGGCTCTCCTTCGCCAGTTGCTCGATCAGCTTCTTGATCTCCGCCAGTTCCGCCGCCGTCGCCCGCTTCGACGCCAGCGCCTGCATCACCAGTTGGGAAGTCGATCCGCTAAACGCCTTGTGCAGCAGCCCGGTCAGCAGTTGCCGCTGCGTCTCCGTCTCCGTGTACTTCGCCTGGTACACATGCGCCCGTTGCGATTCGTTCCGCGTCACCAGCCCCTTCTCCGTCATGATCTGCAGCAGCTTCAGGATCGTCGTGTAGCCCGTCTGCTCACCCATCGCCTCGTGCACCTGCTTCACCGTCAGCGCTCCCTGCCGCCACAACACATTTAAAATCCCCAGCTCCGCATCCGTCGGTTTTGGACTCGTTATCTTCGCCATTTCTCCTATCTACGAAATCTCTCGTATAACGTCAACGACAATCTTCGTACCTCCTCGCTCTCCCTCTCATCGGCGACGCCTCTCGGGAGCGTCGCCCGTGTTTTCCTTCCACTGTGCCATCCCCGTCCTCCCGCCTAGCCCTTGGAGGCCGGGGCGCCCAACGAATCCTTTCCTAAATTCCGTGAATTTGGAAAATTTGGTCCGGTTCTTCCGACAAAATCCATTGACGCATCCGGAAAAGTAGATGTATCTGCTGGTGCGTCCATGTCCTTCCGCACCCTCTGGCAGACCCTCCACGATCCCACCCGGCTCCGCATCCTCGCGCTGCTGGAGGAGGAGGAACTCTCCGTCGCGGAGCTGCAGGAAATCCTCCACCTCGGCCAGTCCCGCATCTCCACGCACCTCGCCCATCTGCGCCGCGTCGGACTCGTCCAACCCCGCCGCGAGGGCAAGCGCACCTACTA
>CAJCII010000173.1 GCA_903970335.1 Bacteroidota bacterium
AAAGGACGTCCAGTACGTTGTGCAGGAAAACAAGGTCGTTATCGTGGACGAATACACCGGGCGCACCATGCCTGGACGCCGCTGGAGCGATGGCCTGCACCAGGCCATCGAGGCGAAGGAAGGTGTGCAGATCGACCGCGAGACGCAGACCCTCGCGACCATCACCATTCAAAATTATTTCCGGCTTTACCAAAAGCTCTCCGGCATGACCGGTACAGCCGAAACCGAGGCGAACGAGTTCCACGACATCTACAAACTCGACGTTGTGGTCATCCCGACAAACCGCCCCATCTCGCGGGTCGACGTCGATGACACCATCTACAAGACACGGCGTGAAAAATACAACGCCATCCTGAAGGAGATCAAGGCCGCCCATGCCAAGGGCCAGCCGGTGCTGGTCGGCACCATCGCGGTCGAATCGAGCGAACTCCTGTCGCGGATGCTCAAGCGCGAAGGCATCGTCCACAACGTCCTCAACGCCAAATTCGTCCAGCAGGAGGCGGAGATCGTCGCCGGAGCCGGTCAGCGCGGCGCGGTGACCATCGCCACGAACATGGCGGGCCGAGGCACCGACATCAAACTCGGCCTGGGTGTAAACCAGATCAAGGGCCTCTACGTCTCCAATGCGAAAAATCGCGTGGTGGAAGTTGTCGGACCGGAAACCGAGTTGCAGGAAGGCGAGCGCATTACCAGCGGCCTCTATGTCATCGGCACGGAACGGCACGAATCCCGGCGCATCGACCGGCAGTTGCGGGGCCGTTGCGCGCGTCAGGGCGACCCCGGCGTCTCGAAGTTCTTCGTCTCGTTCGAGGACGACCTCATGCGCAATTTCGGCGACTCCCGCCGTCTCTCCGGCCTCATGACCAACCTCGGCATGAAAGACGACGAGGAATTGCAGCATCCGTGGCTGAACAGCAGCATCGAGAATGCCCAGCGCAAGGTCGAGGAACGCAATTACGTCTCGCGCAAGTACACCCTTCAGTACGACGACGTGATGAACCAGCAGCGCAATGTGATCTACACCTGGCGCAACGACATCCTCGTCACCGAAACGCCCCGCGACGAGATTTTCGACGTGGTGCTGGAAGTCATCGAGGGCGAGGCCGAGGTGCGGCTCTCCGATGCCACCGGTGGCGCGGAAGACTTCTTGACGTGGCTCAACAACACGTTCCCGGTCGGCGCGACCGAAAAGGACTTCGACTTCAAGGCCGGAGTCGGTGTAGTCACCGCCACCGCGCTGCAAAAAGTGCGCGATGCCTACGAAATCAAGATCAAGTTCGAGGACCCGAACGCACTCCAGTCCCTGGAACGCCTCACCCTCCTCGGCGCGATCGACCGCCTCTGGCAGGAACACCTCTACGCCATCGATTCGCTCCGCCACAGCATCAACCTGCGCTCCATCGGCCAGAAGGATCCCGTCATCGAATACAAACAGGAGGCCTTCTCCATGTTCTCGGACCTGATGGGCCGGATCAAACACGAGATCGCTTCCAGCCTCTTCCGCACCAGCGCCAGCATCGGTGCGTTCGAGTCCTTCCTCCGCAATCTCCCTCAAAAGCTGATTCATGAAACGCCGCCCTCGGCCATGAGCACGCCCGATCCCGCCCAGACCGCGCCGTTTTCGCCCCTACCCGAAAGCGCGGAACCCGGCCCGACCGCCCCCGTCTCCACGGCACCGGTGGAACGACAACTCCCCATCCGCCATGACGGCCCACAATTGGCCCGTAACGACCCGTGTCCGAAAGGCACCGGCAAGAAATTCAAGAATTGCTGCGGCGCGGACGGCAAGACGAAGGTCTGCACCGGAGCGGGCACCCAGAAATGACCGGACCCCGCGAAGCCTTGCGCAGCTATGTGCAGTTTTTGCACGAACACGAAGACGTCCGCCATGTCCGCCTTTCCCGCACCGCCAAAGAAGGGCTGGCCCGTCTGACGGCGAAGAGTAAACCGCAACCCGTCGCCCCTCCGCCGACCGTCGCCGCACCACGCACCTCTCCGCCCGTGGCTACAACGATAGCCCGCTCCTCGATGGCTACCGCGCCTGCCGTCGTCCCTGCCGCTCCGCTCGAAATCACCGGCTCGACCAAGGCCGAGCAGTTGCGCCATCTCGCGGAACGCGCTGCGGCCTGCGTGAAATGCCCCCATCTCGTCGCTCGCCGCCACACCGTCGTCTTCGGCGTCGGAAACCCCGAGGCGAAATTAATGTTCGTCGGCGAAGCCCCCGGCGAGGAAGAAGACCTCCAGGGCGAGCCGTTTGTCGGTCGCGCCGGCCAGTTGCTCACCAAAATGATCGTCGCCATGGGCCTCACCCGCGAGCAAGTCTACATCGGCAACATCGTCAAATGCCGCCCCGACATGCCTCTCGGGACCTCGGGCAACCGCAAACCGACCAAACAGGAAATGGAAACCTGCGTCCCCTACCTCCGTGCGCAAATCGAAGTCATCAAGCCGCTCGTACTCGTCGCACTTGGAGCCACGGCCATCGAAGGCCTCCTCGGCCCGATCGGCAGCATCGGCTCGTTACGCGGGAAATTCCACGAGTTTCGCGGCGTGCCCCTCATGCCGACCTTCCACCCCTCCTACCTGTTGCGCAATCAGAGCAACACCGAAAAGCGCAAGGTCTGGGAGGACCTGCTCAAAGTGATGGAGCGCCTCGAAATGCCCGTCAGCGAAAAGCAGCGCGGCTTTTTCCTCGCGAAATAATCAAAGTCCCAATTCGTCGGCAGTCGGCACCCGATACGCAATCGGCTGCCCAAGCAACGCGCGGTCCAGCAACGCAAACTCCAGTGCCGCGTCCGGCCCGAGCTTACCCTTCAGCTCCGCCAAATCCGTCGGCAACGCCGCAAACTCGATCCCCTGATCCTTCGTCCCGCGCAGCTTCGCCCAGACCAGCAACCGCAACGCGGAATAGGCCGCCGCCTTCAGATTGCTCCGCTCCAGCGCAGGCTTCGGGCTTTGCGCCACCCAGTCCTTGCCGACCTGCCTCGGGCCGCTGATCACCACCCCACAGGCCAGCTCGTTCCCGCTCTGCGCCGCAAACGAGCCGTCGTAATCGAGCCGCCACAGCACATCGTCCGCCGCCGTCGCGCCCAACTCCGCCAGAATCCCGCGAAAGAGCAGCGGCGCGGCGAAGATTTGCTCGAAAGCCGCCTTCAGCGCAGGCGCCAGGTTGTAGCTGACCAGTCGCCGGGCCGTGACGTCGTTCGGCGACCGGGTGAACCCATCCACATGCGCCGCATCGATCACCGTCTGCCGCACTTTCTCGATGTCCGCCGGGTGCCCGATGCTCCCGAGCGCGAGGTGATCGTAAATCTCGAACAGCTTCGGCGTCGAGGTCTTGATCGAGAGCAGCAGGATGCCCGGGTCGGCGCTCAACGCGACCACCGGCAGTCCGGGCGTGAGCTGGTCCTCGATGTATTCGCGGCGATTGGTGATCGCTTCCAACCAGCGGTAGGGTTCTTCGGTCATGAATTAAAGGACGGTCAGTTTGACGGGGATATTGCCGCGCGTTGCGTTCGAGTAGGGACAAACCTGGTGCGCCTCCGCAACAATGGCTTCGGCCTCCGCCTTCTCGATGCCCGGTAGATTGATCTTCAGCTCGACCTGCAGCGCGAATCCGCCCTCGTCCTTCGTGCACAGCGCGACATCCGCCGTGACGCTGAAATCGGGCGAGAGGTGCTTCTTCTTTTGCCCCGCGACATACTGCAACGCGCTCCCGAAACAGGCCGAGTAACCCAGCCCGAACAGATGTTCCGGGGTCACGCCCTCCTTGCCCCGCCCGCCGAGTTCCTTCGGCAGGGCGAATTCGAGCTTGAGTTTGCCGTCGGAGGTTTCGCCGTGGCCGTCGCGTCCGCCGACCGTGGTTGCGCCAATGGTGCTGAGTATTTTCATGATAATTCCTTTGGTGATTTATTTCTGGGCCGCCTCGAGAGCGGTAAATGCCTCGCGCAAGTCCTCGACCGAAACGGAGCGAAGCCCCTCCCGGCTGAGTAATTTGACCTGCGGAAAAACCTGGGAGCGGCGATCGACCCCGCCCGTGGCCGAGTCCGATTCCGCGGCGACATCCAGCAACTGGAGCGCAAGCTGCACCGCCTGCTTTTCGTCGCGAGTCGAGGTCGGCTGACCGCTCCAGCGATTGATCCACTGGAGAATGCTCCGCGCGGCGGGCGAGCCGGAACCGGAGACGGCGAAATCCACCGCCAGGAACTGCGCGCCCAGCGCATCGTAAAAATAGAGACTCGGCTCCGGTTGGTGCTGCGGATCTCGCGCGGCCAGGATCGGCACCACCGCGCCGACGCCCTGCAACGTCATCGGCAGGTTGTCCTTGATCAGCTTGCCCAGCGCGCGGACCTTCGCCGCCAGGCTCAGCGTCTGGAGTTGGCTGCGCCGGTAATACTGGAACGAGGTCTGCAACGTGCGCGCCATCTCGAACGCGACCGCCGGCGATCCCGCGATGGCGATGATCGTGTCCTTGTCCAGCTCGATCACCTTGTCCGCCCGGTCGTACATGATAATATTCCCCGCCGTGGCGCGGCGGTCGCCCGCGATCAGCACGCCCCCCTTATACGGAAACGAGAGAACGGTCGTCGCTTCCGTTTGCGTTGGGAGCGCAGAAGCCCGCAACCCTTCCATCGGGACATGGACCGTCGTGCCGTTGCGCCGCAATAACTCCGTGAAGTCCCCGGTTCCCATCTCTGGCCCGCCGGGACGAGTGCCGTGGGAAGTCATTGGCCGGTACGTTGGCGATAACGTTTGGCCTGGTCGGGATCGACCTTGCGCATGCGTTTGAGCAGGTCGTCGACGTTGGGCCGTTCGACTTTCGGTGCGGTCGGTCCGCCGCCGGGCGCGGGCGCGTCGGGCCCTCCGCCGGTGGGACGCGTTTTTTGGTTTTGGTCGGGCATAAAATTAATCTAGGTCGAGTTTTGTCGAGTTCAACTTTTCGTCGTTCCACACGATCCAAGCTTCGTGCGCAATGGGTTCATATTTAGAAATTGGGCCAGCAATGTCGCCCTCAAACCACCGGCAAAATTCTTCGTGAATAATTTTCAAACAATCGGCTTCGGAGGTGCAGTGCTGAAGCCGTGGCAGGATAGTGCCCACTTCAGGTTCGTACTCATCCGAATTGTCTTCAAAATTAATTCCGATGGGATCGTGTCGAAAGAACAAAGCAGCGAGATGGCTAAATATGACTCCATGGTGTTCGCGTAGCAGCGTTATCTCTACCTTCATGTATTTCCTGCTTTCATGTTTTCCTGTTAAAAAATTCCGTTAATTTGGCCAATTTGGCCTGCCTTCCCTCACACTGGCTTCAAGTTCAATTCCCGGATCAAGTCCTGGATCGTCTTCGACTTGTCCATCGCCGCGACCATCTCCTCCAGCCGCATTCCCGGAAAAGCCTGGCTCATGTCGAGCCGGTACATCTGGTCGCCCACCTTGAAGACCAGATTGTCCCACTGCGCCGTCTTCATCTCGCGGGCGAACTTCAGCACGCTGCGCCCCCGCAGGTAGGCCCGCGACGAATTCGGCGGATGCTGCACCGCGTGGATGATTTCCGCCTCGCCGATCAGCCGCCGCATCTGGCCCGAATTTTCCAGCGCGTAAAAAAGCCCCTCGTCGTTCTTCAGCAGGTGATATTCGAGGTCGAGGCTCTGCAACCACGGGCTGTCCCATTCGAGGTTCTCCTGCTGGCGAAAGGCATCGAGCAAATGCCGCTTCGCCGCCCAATCGAGCCGGTCGTGCAGACTCAGCGGATCGCGCTCCAGCGTCTCCACCGTCTCTTTCCAGTCGGCCAGTACCTGCCGCTTTTCCGGATGGTTCAGATCGACCCGTTTCTCGACCCAGCGGATGAATTCGTATTGGAGATCGACCGCCCGGATCGTCTTCCCGCTGGTCAGCGGAACCAGCCACTGGAACGTCTCGTCTCGCGAAATCTGCCGGTGCGAATCCAGCGGATCCGCCAGCGACCACCAGTCCGGCGTCGCCTCGTGCTCCAGCGATTCCAACATCAGCGCGGTCGTGCCGATCTTGAGCCACGTCGCGAACTGGGAAAGATTCGAGTCGCCGATAATCACATGGAAACGCCGGAACCGCGTCGGATCCGCGTGCGGCTCGTCCCGCGTGTTGATCAGCGGTCGCCGGTTCATTGTGTCGATGCTGACCAGTTCCGAGAAAAAATCGGCCCGTTGCGAAATCTGGAAACCGCCCGCGCCGCCCGGCGTATTCTCGCATTCCCAGCCCACCTTCCCCGCGCCGGAGTAGAGTTGCCGCGTAACGAGAAATGGCGTCATCGTCTGCACCAACCGGTCCCATGGCGTCACCCGCGGGATGAGATAGTTGTCGTGGCAGCCGTAGGAGTGACCGCGAAAATCGGTGTTGTTCTTGAACAACTTCACCGTGCGACTTCCCCGCCGCGTGACCTGTCGCGCACATTCCTCCAGCAACCGCTCGCCCGCCTTGTCCTGCGAGATCAGGTCGATCAGCGTCGCGCATTCCGGCGTCGAGTATTCCGGGTGCGCGTGGTCGTTATAAAAACGCGCCCCGTTGCGCAGGACGAGATCGCTCTTGATTTCCTGGAAGGTCAGCTCCCGCGCGTTATCCCGCGAGTAATAGCCCGCCTCGTCCGTGTCTTGCAGCAACTCCTGGACGCGGAACCCGCGCGCGTCCCGATGCGGATCCTCCGTGGCGTAGTCCCAGAGGTTCGCCACGCCATGCTGCGCGGCGGAGCGCACCAGCGCGATCGACTCCTCGACCACGTCCGCCTCGGGATCTTCCATCACCGTGATGCCTAATTCCGTCTCGAGACCGAAACAAACGGACCAGGGGGGCGGGTTGGTGTGCATGAGAAAAAAATCTAGTCCAAATTAATTCGCGACAGTTCAGGTCTTAAGTTTTGCCTTTACGCAACGCATCAGTTTGAGACAACGACTTGATGGAGTCGGTGGCACAAAGCCACCTCCGACTCCATCGGAATATGGAAATTTACCGTCCGTCTGTTCAACCGTAGGATCGATTACGACCCTTGTTTCTTTGTTCAAAAGCCACCAGTGGGTACCGCCATCTCGACACTTTATTCTGACCGGAGCGTAACCCAACTTCTTGCCAAAAAGATGATAAGCTGCTTCGGTTGCCACATAGCAATGTCCTCTTACAGGATGAACCTCGTGATGGAGTCGCTCCTTCTCAATTTTTTTACGCAAGTCAGGCTTGAGAAGTTCATCGTTCAAGCACCCTTTGATCGCTGCCAGCCATAGTTCCGTTGTTGGCTCCATGCTCATATCTTTCAAGTCTCTCCTCACTGAAATTCCGTTAATTTGGTCAATTTGGTAATTCCGTTAATTCCGTCAAAAATTCAGATGATCGCGCTCGCCTCGACTCGACGCGGCTTGACCGGCGAAAGTTTCACGACATTCTCCGGATCGTAATCGACCAGCTTCAACCAGTCCTCCGTAATGTCGTTCGGTGGGAAAATATCGTTCTGGCGGTACTCGACATCGAGCGCCTCCATAAAATCGGCCACACTCAGCCCCGTCGGCTCCGGCGAGGCGATGGTCCGCTTGATCGCCTTCTCCTTCGCCCGCTCCACGATGCCCGCAATGATTGCCCCGCTCACCAGATCGCCCCGATGCAGGTACTCGTGCCGTCCGCTCCGCAACGTCACTTCCAGGAAGCGGTTGTCCTCGCGATGACTGAACTGCGCGTCGATGACCTTCGCGATGATCGCATCGACCGCCTTCTGCCGGTCCTCGCCATGCTCCCGCAGCAACTGCGGCTCGAGCGGCAGGTTCGGGTTGATATAAATCCGGTAGATTTCCTCGGAGCCCTTCTTCGTCGGGCGCGAGACCTTGATTTTGCGGTCGATGCGGCCGGGGCGCAGGATGGCGGGATCAATCATGTCCGCGCGGTTGGAGGCGAGGATGATGACCATCTGCTGGAGCGACTCGATGCCGTCCATCTCGGCGCAGAACATCGGCACGAGCGTATTCAGGATGCCGCTGGTGCGACCGGCGCGGCGCGTGCCGAGGATCGATTCGCACTCGTCGATGAAGATGAAGGGCAGGAAGCCCTCCTTCGCTTTCTCGCGGGCGCGGGAGAAGAGTTCGCGCACCTGGCGCTCGGACTCGCCGACCCACATGTTGAGGATTTCCGGCCCCTTGACGTGCATGAAGTACTCGCGATGGTCCTGGCCGGTCTTTTCGCGGAGCTGGCGGGTGAGATTATAGGCGGTCGCCTTGCCGAGCAGCGTCTTGCCGCAGCCGGGCGGGCCGTAAAGGAGGATGCCTTTCGGGCTGGTATGCTTGT
>CAJCII010000174.1 GCA_903970335.1 Bacteroidota bacterium
AGCGACAGCGCCTGCGCCAGTTGCGGTGCCGACTCTTCCGGCAGCCCCGTCATATCGATGTCCTTCGGCTCCGGCATCCACCCCACCGGCGTCTCAACCGCCGGCACCCGGCCCCGGCACCGGTCCACGATCCATTTCAGCACCCGCATATTCTCCCCGTAGCCCGGCCACAGGAATGCCCCCTCTTTGCTCTTCCGGAACCAGTTCACATGAAAAATCTTCGGCGGATTTTTCAACAGCTTCCGCATCTTCAGCCAGTGCGCGAAATAGTCCCCCATGTTGTACCCGCAGAACGGCAGCATCGCCATTGGATCGCGCCGCACCTGCCCCACCGTCCCCGCTGCCGCCGCCGTCATCTCCGATCCCATCGTTGCCCCCACATACACCCCGTGGATCCAGTTGAACGCCTGGAACACCAGCGGCAGCGTTGTCGCCCGCCGCCCGCCGAAAATCAGCCCGCTGATCGGCACCCCGAGCGGATCGTTTGCCTCCGGGGCCAGCGCCGGGTTGTTGCGCATCGGCGCCGCAAAGCGACTGTTCGGGTGCGCCGCCTTCTCTTTCGAGGCTGGCGTCCACGGGTTGCCCTTCCAATCCAGACATTCCGCCGGTGGTTCCCCGTCCTTCCCCTCCCACCACACGTCCCCATCCGGCGTCAGTGCCACGTTCGTGTAGATTGTGTCCTTTGCCATCGAATACATCGCATTCGGGTTGGACTTGAAATTCGTCCCCGGCACCACCCCGAAGTACCCCGCCTCCGGATTGATCGCGTAGAGCCGCCCGTCCGGCCCCGGCTTCATCCACGCGATATCGTCCCCCACCGTCGTCACCTTCCATCCCGCAAACTGCTCCGGCGGAATCAACATCGCAAAATTCGTCTTCCCGCACGCGCTTGGGAACGCCGCCGCCACATACGTCTTTTCCCCGCTCGGCGATTCCACCCCCAAAATCAGCATGTGCTCCGCCATCCAACCCTCGTCCCGCCCCAGGTACGACCCCAGCCGCAACGCCAGGCACTTCTTCCCCAGCAACACATTTCCCCCGTAATTCGACCCCACCGAAATAATCGTATTGTCCTGTGGAAAATGCGCGATGAACCGCCGCGCCGGATCGATGTCCAGCATACTGTGCAGGCCCTTCGTGTAAATGCCCTCCGTCCCCAATTCCTCCCATGCCACCTGCCCCATTCGCGTCATGATCCGCATGCTCAGCACCACGTAAATCGAGTCCGTGATTTCCACCCCGATCTTCGTCAGCGGCGATCCCGGTGGCCCCATCAGGTACGGCACCACATACATCGTCCGCCCCGTCATCGCTCCCTGGCACAGCCCGTAGAGCTTCTCGTACATCGCCTTCGGTTCCATCCAATGGTTTGTCGGTCCAGCCTCGTCCTTCGTAGGCGTGCAAATAAACGTGCATTCTTCGACCCGGGCCACATCGTTCGGGTTGGAGCGGTGGTAATAACACCCCGGCAGCTTCTCCTGGTTCAGCTTCGTCAGCACCCCAGTCGTCACCGCCAGCGCCGTTAGCCGTTCCTTCTCCTCCTCGCTCCCGTCGCACCAGTAGACTTCTTCCGGTTGACACAACCGCTCCATCTCCGTCACCCACGCCCGTACGCCGGGGTGATTTATTTTGGCGGTTGTGCTGCTTGGGGTGGTCGGGTTCATGGTCGTTTGAAATCGTTCGGGGCCGCACGGGATTCGCTTCGTCGGTTTATCGCGCGCTTCTGCTTTCCTAGCAGCCTGTCGGACTTCTGGCGACGACGGAAATGATATGATACAAGATGGGCAAGCCCCTACGCTCCGAAGGGCCTGCCCAACGATCCGATGAACGGCCAGGCCTATCATTATAAACTACAGCCGGATGGAACTTATCTTTTGTATTCCGTGGGCTGGAACCTGGTGGACGATGGAGGAAAGGTCGCTTACAAACCGAACGATCCTGCTCATGCGTTCAACCGGGAGCATGGCGATTGGGTCTGGCCGTGCCTGAAGAGCAAGTAGAGGAAGGCGGAACCGATTCTTCGACAAGAATGACGAATGGTTTTATTGAAGATGGGAGTGCTCGCTGCGCTCGGGTTCCGTTGCGCGGAGGTCAACGGCTACCTTAAAGGCAGGGTGATTTACTGCGCGGCGGCCTTGTCGGGTCGGTTGGTGGCGAAGGCGATGTTGGTGAGCTTGGCGGCGCGGCAGGCGTCGAGGACTTCGACGACGTGCTTGTACTCGACATCCTGCGCGCCTCGCAGGACCACGGCTTGGTCGGGGTAGACTTGGGCGATGGCGGTGAGTTTCTGCTGGAGCTGGGCGACGGACAGCGCGGAGCGTTCGAGTTCGACCGTGCCGTCGGTCTTGAGGTTGATGATGACCTCGCCGGGGAGTTGCTTGGGCGGGATGCCATTGCGGGCGACGGGGACCTTGACCTCAAGGTCCTGTTCGTAGCGGGCGAGGTTCCAGGTGAGGAGGAAGAAGCAGAGGAGAAACATGACCACGTCGATCATGGGCGCGAGCTGGAGCTGGATGGGCTGCTGGTCGATGCGGCGGCGCAGGTTCATGGGGCGCGGAGGGGGGAGGTTATTTGGCGACCCGGTGCCGTTTGCTGAGGAGGATGAGTTCCTGGGTGAGGAGGGTGCCCTCGGTCTCGAGGACGGAGATGAGGTGGCCGACGCGGCCCCGGAAATAGGCGTAGAAGGCCATGGCGGTGATACCGACAATGAGGCCAGCGGCGGTGGAGACGAGGGCCTGCGAGACGCCGCCCGCGAGGAGCATGGTGCGCATGGGGCTGGCCTCCGAGGCGATGTGGCCGAAGGAGCGGAGGATGCCGACGACGGTGCCCATGAGGCCGAGGAGCGGGGCGAGCACGCCGACGTCCATGATGTAGAGGACGCGCTGGTTGAGGGAGGCGGCGATGCGGTTGCCCTCGGTCTCGGCGACGGCGTTGATGGAGTCGGCCCCGGCATCGGGGTGGCGTTCGAGGAAGCGGAGCATGTTATCGACGAGGCGGGCGGTGGCCTGGGGGCGCTCGTGGACGTAGGCGGCGAGGCCGTCGAGGTCCTCGTTCTCGAAGAAGGGTTCCATGCGCTCGAGGAGTTCCGGGGTGACGATGCTTTTCTCGGTGAGGGTGAAGAAGCAGTAGATGACGAGGGTAAGGGTGACGACGGAGGCGAGCGCGAGGGGAATCATGACCCACCCGGCGGCGAGGATGAGGTTGAGCGGGGTGGTCTCGGTGCCGATTTGGTCGGCGGCGTCGGTGGGATCGGTCTGGGCCATGGCGAGGGTGGTCGCGACCAGGAGATTGGCCAGGATGAGGAAGAATCGGTTCATGGTGGGGGGTAAGGGCTTTGACGCTCAACCGACGTTACAGGTTCAAGCAAACTCGGCAAGCCGGGCTGCTTTACACCGCCGCTGCCGCCTCGTGCTTGTAATGATCGAGAATGACGAGCGCATCCTCGCGTTTAACCGTGGGAAAGCAGTCGAGGACTTCGTCGAGGTTGGATCCCCGCATCAGGTAATCGAAAAGCGTCTCGACCGGAACGCGGGTGCCGGTAAACACGGGGACGCCGCTCATGATTTCGGGGTTGACCTCAATGGGGAGGGATGTTTTCACCGTGCGTTATCATCCCATTATTCGAGGCAAAGCACAAGTGCGCCCGGTCGCGCGAAATTTCCGGAATGTAATATTTCTTGCCTGACCGGCCCCTCACGCGCTAACTCTCACCTCTTACTCTATGGCACGCCTCCTCGATTCGATTAACTCTCCCACGGATGTCAAAAAGCTTTCGCTGGAGCAACTTCCCACTTTGGCGCAGGAAATCCGCGAGGAACTGATCGCCGTGCTAGCCAAGACGGGCGGGCATCTCGGGCCGAACCTGGGGGTCGTGGAGCTGACGATCGCCCTGCACTATGTTTTCGAGACGCCGACGGACAACTTCGTCTTCGACGTGAGCCACCAGGCCTACGTCCACAAGTTGCTGACCGGGCGGCGGGAGCGCTTCCACACCATCCGCCAGCCGGACGGCCTGAACGGGTTCATGCTGCGGACCGAGAGCGAGCACGATAGCTACGGCGCGGGGCACGCGGGCACGGCACTTTCCGCCGCGCTGGGCATGGCCACGGCGCGCGACCTGAAGGGCGGCGAGGAGCATGTGGTGGCGTTGTGCGGCGATGCGGCTTTCACCTGCGGCATCACCTACGAGGCGCTGAATAATATTTCGTCCCACGCCAAGCGGCTGATTGTGATTCTCAACGATAACGAGTGGTCGATCGACAAGAACGTCGGGGCGATCGCGAAGTACCTGACGAACATCGTCACGAACCCGAATTACGAGAACCTGCACCGAAGCATGGAAAAGCTGGTGGAGCGGTTCACCGGCGAGACCGGGAAGAACATCGCGCTGAAGGCCGAGGGCGCGGTGAAGGGGCTGCTCTCGACCGGGCACCGACCGAGCCTGATTTTCGAGGAAATGGGGCTATCCTACTACGGGCCGATCGACGGGCACGACCTGCCGACGCTGATCAAGACGCTGGAATTCGCCAAGCAGCACCAACAGCCGCTGCTCCTGCATGTCATCACGCAGAAGAGCAAGGGCTTCGACATCGGCATCTCCAAGCAGAAGAAATATCACGGCGTCGGCCCGAACACGTACGACCCGGAAAAGGGCGTGGAGACAACGTCGTCCGGCCCGAAGACCTACTCGCAGGTCTTTGCGGAGACGATGGTCAAGCTGGCCGATATGAACTCGAAGGTGGTGGCGATCACCGGGGCGATGCCGAACGGCACGGCGCTCGATCTTTTCCAGCCGAAGCACCCGGACAAGTATTTCGACGTCGGCATTGCGGAGGAGCACGCGGTGCTTTTCGCCGCTGGCATGGCGACCAAGGGGTATAAGCCGTTCTGCGCGATTTACTCAACGTTCCTGCAACGCGCGTTCGACCAGATCGTGCACGACGTCTGCCTGCAAAACCTCAATGTCGTATTCTGCATGGACCGCGGTGGTCTGTCCGGCGACGACGGCCCGACGCATCACGGGCTTTTCGACATCAGCTACCTGCGCTGCATCCCGAACCTCGTCCACTTGGCGGCCTCGAACGAGGACGAGCTGGCCGACATGCTTTTCACCGCGCTGCACCACGACGGGCCCATCGCGATCCGTTATCCGCGCGGGAACGGTCCCGGTGTGGCGCTCAAGGCCAAACCGCAGCTTATCCCCATCGGCAAGGCGGAGGTGGTGAAGCACGGCACGCAGGTGGCGATTCTCGGGCTTGGTGCGCTTCTGCCCATGGCGCTGGACGTGGCGAAGGAACTCGAGGCGAAGGGCTATTCCACGGCGGTGATCAATCCCCGCTCGGTCAAGCCGCTCGACGGCCAGGTGATCGAATTCTTTGCGCGCAGCGTCGATGTGGTGGTGACGATGGAAGACCATGTGTTGCCGGGCGGATTCGGCAGCGCCGTACTGGAGGAATTGCAAACGCGCGGCCTGCAAACGCCGGTGGTGCGGATCGGCTGGCCCGACGGCTTCATCGAGCACGGCAAACCCGACGCCCTGCGCAAGAAGTATGGTATCAGCGTCGAGGCGACGCTCGAAAAGACGTTGCCCTTCCTAAAGAAGGCCCGCCCCGCTGCGCAAGTCGTGGCGTAATGCGTTCGAGCGCTACGGGTTTTCGCCTGCGGGAACTCTTCGGTAGAACTCGACTGCATAGCGGGTCTTGCTTAACTCCGCTTCCTGCTCGGGAGTGCCTGCGGGGATATGCTCCCATTTGCCCCCGAGGAGTTGGGTCATTGCGTCGACCTCCTCCGGTTTAAGACAGAGGAGGGAAATCTCGGACTTGGGCAGATCGACGATTTGATCGAAGCTGCCGCGTGCGGGGAGTTCGGTCAGGAAGACCGTCTTCGCCAGCGGACGGACTGCGAAATAGACCTTCTCGTTGCAGACCACGACATCCGATTTCGTGACGATCCGTTGCGCGGCAGCATCGATCGGACGGATCGACCGCTCGGACCAAGAGGGAATGATAACCAGACTGCGCATCGGCAGTCCGAGCGTGAGCGAGACAAGGAAGATGCCCGCCACCGTCCGGCGCAACACGACTCCCGCCGATGCCCCCTGCAAGATCGACTCGGAGAAGTTTGCGGCCAGCACGCACAGGGGCAGATAGCTCATCCAGCGGTACATCGAGCGATAATGTCCCGCCAGGTGCAAGGAGGGCGGAACCGTGAAAACGACCAGCAGGGTAAAGAGAAAAACCCTCCGCTGCGTGCGGCTGAGGTTGTTTCGTTGCGAAATCGCCAGCACGACAATAGCCAGGAACAAAAGCGCGGAGCTGTAATCGAAAAGGGTCTTCGGGTTTTCGAACTCGAGCGGATAACCGAAGAAAGAGGTGAAAATCGTGTCCGGGACGTCGACGCCGTTGCCGAAAAACTTGAGCGCGAGCGTGTGCCCGGGGGAAGAGCGGGCGCCGCCGATGCCCGTGAACGGAAGGATCACCCGGATAAAATCCCCAATGGAAGAAAAGCTGCCGTAAAACAGGCTCAGCCAACCGATACCGCTCAGCACTCCAAAAAAGGCCGCAAAGACGGTGCCGATATATTCGAACCCGAAGACGAGGACATAGAGAAAGAGCATCAGCGGCACGTAAGGCAGCATCGCCAGACCTGCCGTAAGCAGCAGCGAACTAGCCAGAAAAACGACCGGTACCCGTAACTTCGCTGAACGAATGGACCAAGCCAGGAAAATCGTCGCGCAGACGGCGAACATGGCGGTGTCAGGGCGGGCCGTCCGGATCGTCAGCGTGCTCACCGATCCCGAAAGCACCAAGAGCAGGCAGAGTAGTCGATACGGTGCGGTCCCGATCAGCCCCATCCGCCGCACCGCCAGCCAGATCATCCACCCCGCCAAAGCAGCCAGCACCGTATTGAGCGCCCGGGCCTGAAACAGGCCGAAGCCGAACAAGTGAAAAAAGCCGCAGAGCAGCATCGCATGCAGCGGAACGTAGCCGATCCAAAAGGCGTTCCGGTCCTGCGCCCAGAGCGTCGAGGTGAATCCATCGCCCAGGTAAAAATTCGCCGCCGCGTCCACCGACTCCGGTTCGTCCGGAACGACCGTCGGGGTGTGGGTGGCCACCGCGAAGTTGACCGCGATAAAAACAAGCAGGACCAGAACAACTGCGGCAAGTTCCCGGCGCTCCCGCACCGCAACAAAACGGTTCTCCTCGGTCGACACGCGCCTATTTAATGAGAATCCCGCCTCCAGTCAAGGTTGCCGTCCCCGACTGGAACACCCCGCTCATCGATTCTCGATCGACCGCAACGGCGCGTCCTTTCAACCTTGGCGCAAGGCCCGCATGTTGTCGAAAAAACCGTTGCCCGTCACGCCGACTTTTCGCTCAATCTCTACGGCGTCGTTGTCGCCCCGGCCCCTGTCGCAGGCTCGGCGGGCTTGATGGGAGTTGGCGAGGCGGGAGGTGTCGTCGCATCGGCCCCCGACGTGTTGTCATCCGTCTTGGTCGCTGCCGCCGTATCGTCGCTCTTCTTCGTCGAGTCGCTCGCCGCGTCGCTCTTTTTGCCCGGAACCGGATAGATCTTGTCGAAAATATCCTTCGCGATCGCCCCGGAATCCACGCCGCCAAGCAGACCGCCGGTCAGCGTGTTATCGCGATTGTCCGAGAATTGCCCCTCGATCATCACCGTAAAGGAGTACTTCGGATTGTCCGCCGGGAGATAGCCGGAAAGCCACGCGATCTGCCGCCGTTTGACATCGGACCCCACCTGGGCCGTGCCGGTTTTCGCTGCGATTTTCATGTCGTCCCGATGGACACCCTTCGCCGTGCCTTCATCGATCACGTTGATCATCGCCGACTTCAATTCCGGCATCCACTTATCGTCGAAGGTCACCGTCCGCAGCGTCTCCACCGGGAACGCCTTGATCACATTGCCGTTCCGGTCCTCGATGTCCTTGACCAGTCGCGGGCGATAGACCGTTCCGCCATTGGCGATGGCCGCCATGAGATCGGCGATCTGCACTGGCGTGACGAGCACGTCCCCCTGGCCGACGGCGGTATTGGCGACGTCCCCACCCCCGAAATCGCGACCGTGCGTCCGTTTCACAAATTCGTTGTCCGGGATCAATCCCGGCATCTCGCCGGGCAGGATGATATTGGTCGGGCTGCCCAGGTTCAGGCTCCGCGCCGTATCGAGGAGAATGTCGCGTCCCACCTTCAGCCCCAGCGTCATGAAGTAAGTATCGTACGAGTAGGTCAGCGCTTCCCTAAAGCTGACATCCCCGTGCTCCTCCGGATAGACCCGGTGGATGTTGCCGATATCGAAGAACCCGGTGCAGTGGTAGACCCAGTTGGGGTCGAACACTCCCGCCCTCATCGCCGCGATCGAGGTAACCGTCTTGAAGGTCGATCCCGGCGGATACTGCGCGTGGATCGTCCGGTCGAGCATCGGGTTGAGTTCGTCGCTGTTGAGGCTCCGCCACTCGTCCGGGGCGATGCTCGGCAGAAAGATATTCGGGTCGAAGGTTGGGTGCGAGGCCATCGCCACCACGTCCCCGGTATGTACGTCCATCATCACCACCGCTTTCATCTTTTTCGGGCTGTTCGCCATCGCCTCCTCCACCGCCGCCTGGATTTTCGAGTCGATACTCAGCCGCACATTGTTCCCGTAGGTGGCCGGGGTATCGACCACCGCCGAGCGCGCGTACCCGTCCGGCGTCGTCGAGATCATGAATCGCCCGTCCTTCCCGGTCAGGTCCTGGTCGAGCACGGACTCCAATCCCGTCGCCCCCTTGTACCGGTCATAAATCACGTCCCCGCTCAGGTATTTGCCCCGGTTGCGCTGCTGGCTGCGCGACATGTAGCCCAGCGCGTGCGCCAGTTCCGGCCCATGCGGATAGAATCGGAGCGGTGCCGTCTGGAAGCCGAATCCTTTGCTTTCCAGTCCCGCCGCCTGGATCTTGCTAACTTGGTCCGGGGTCACGTTCTCCAGCACCGTGAAAGGCTGGTACCGCTGCGAGTGATACTCGGCCACCAGCTCCGCATCGTTCACCGCGATCTGCTCGCCGATGGCCTGCTGCACCTCATCGAGTCGGCTTCGCATCCACCGCACAATGTCCTCGTCCGCCGTCGCCTCGTCCGCCGCCGGCCAGCCCAGTACCAGGTTTTTCTCCGTCGCCGTCGTTGCGTAGACACTACCGTCCGACGAGAGGATGTCGCCCCGCAGGCCCGGCATTTTATACTCGGCCAGGGCTGGGATCAGGTTCGTCCGTTTGTCTTGGTTCAACACCTGGTCCGGGGCCAGCCCGGTCTCGTCCGCCTCGTTGAACATGGTCGTCAGCCAGTCCGACCATTGCCGCGGAGGTTGTAGCGCCGCCGAACCGGAACTCGCCAGGTTGCTCGCCGCATCGAACTGTTCCTTCTTCAGGTAAACGAAAATATCCCCTGGCGCGGGAGCCAGTCCGGCCAGGCCGCGCAACGCCCCCGTCGAGCGGTCGATCTCCACCTTGGTCAGCGACGGCGGCACCGGAAACTCCCCGCCCGTCTGCAGCCGCTCCTCCGCCTGCCGCAGCACCTCTCCCCACAGCGGCACTGCCGAACTCAGCGCAATGTCCTTGCCCAGCGGACGCGAATCGTCGTAGCCCACCCATACCCCCGCGAGCAACTTCGGTGTATAGCCCACAAACCAGGCGTCCCGGTATCCCTCCGAGTAGCCCGGCATCCCCGCCACCGCCGCTTTAAAACCGTAGTCCCGCGTCAACGTCCGCGCCGGTCCCGACCGCAGCGCATTCTGCAGCGTCAGGGTCATCTGCGCATCGTCCAGGCTGTTCAACACCGCCTCCTTCGGGCCGTCCTTGTCCGGCTTCGCGTCGTCGTAAAGCTCTTCCCCCGTCCGCGACTGGATCGACTGGATGATCTTGAATTTAGTGTGCACTCCCCCGTTGCCCAAAATCTGGTAGAGCGACGCGATGTCCCCCAGGCTCATCGGATCGGGATTGAACTCATACGGCTTGTCGCTCGGGACATGCGCCTGTCCCAACCCCGCCGTTTCCAGCCAGTCGCCGAAGCCCCTCGCGCTCAACTGCAAGCCCACCCGCGTCGCCGCCGATTTGTTCCCCAGCGCCATCGCATCCTGAATCGAGAGGAACCACTTGCTCAAGTCCACCAACGGGTTCCCCAGGCTCACATCGTCCGCCGTCGCCGAAGTCGGGTCCACATACGACGCATTGATCATCGTCGCCGGATTCAGGTTCAGCCGGTCGAACGCCAGCCCATAAATCAGCGGCTGCAGCAGTGCGCCGTTTTCCCGTTTGCCGGACGAAATATGGTCGAACTGGCTCTTGGAAAAATCCCGCCCCCCCACCCACGCCAGCACCCGGCCCGTCGCCGGGTCGGCCACGAACACCGCCCCCTGCAGCGGCTGCTTGCTCGCGTCCGCACCGTCCGCCGTCGTCTCCGCCTTCTCCAGTTGCGACAACTTCAGGTTCATCTGGTCCTCGATCGCCTGCTGCAAATGCAGGTCGATGTTCGTTCGCACCGTCAGCCCCTGCGGCATTTCTTCCGTGCCTTCGATCGACAGAATCTGCTCCATTTCCCGCACCGCCGCGGCCATCTCGAAACTCTGCAACCCGGACGGCTTCGCCGGTTGGATCACCAGCGGCGTGTTTACGTACCGGTTGTACTCTTCCCGCGTGATGTATTTCTCCTGCTCCATCTGGTACAATGTCGCATCGCGCCGCCACCGCGCCTTCACCGGGTCCACGCGTGGCGACGAGCTGGTCGGCGCCCGGATGATCCCCGCCAGCAGCGCGCACTCCGGTACCGTCAGGTCCTTCGCCTCTTTGCCGAAGTACCCGCGCGCCGCCGCTCCCACGCCGAAGTACCCTTTCCCGAAATAGATCCGGTTGAGGTAGTAATTCATGATCTGGTCCTTCGTCAGGTTCTGCTCAAGGCGCACTGCGACGAAAGCCTCCAAAAATTTCCGGTCCAGCGTCCGCGAAAAATCCCCGATCAGGTGCTTCGCCAGTTGCTGCTCGATCGTGCTCCCACCCTGCACCCCGTGCCCTTTGCCCAGATTTTCCCGGATCGCCCGTAAAATCCCCCAGTAATCGATCGCCCCGTGTTCCTTGAACCGCCGGTCCTCCGCCGACATCGCCGCCTCCCGCATCGTGTCCGGGATTTCCTCCGGCTTCAGCACGATGCGGTCCTCCACAAAAATCCGCCCCAGTTCCTCCCCGTGCACGTCGTAGAACGTCGAGGTCACGTTCAGGTCGTCCAGCTTCTTCAGGTCGTACTTGGCCGCCCGCTCGTAGTAATCCTGCGCCTTCTGGTAGATGAAGTAGCCCAGAATGCTCGCCGTCAGGATAAACAGGACCATGCAAATCTGCAGCGCGAACCAGATCCGCCGCCAGATCGACTTTTTCTTCTTTACCGGTGCCGACTCCCTGTCCCGGCGCGACGACCGGATTTTCCGGGGCTGAGGCAACGTCGTCGCCGGTTCCACTTCGGCAGGTGGTTGTGGCTTGTCGACAAGATGGGCCCGGGAGGAAAGCGGTTCGATGCGTTTAGCCACAATTGCTTATAGCATACACCCGCTTTCCTGCGTCGAAAAACTTGCCTTACCCGCCTTACCCTTTAGCAAGCCTGCGGAAAGATTCCCCTACTTGGCCGCAGGTCCCTGATAAATTTGATCGAACACCCCACCATCGGCAAAGAACGTCTTCTGCACCGTCGCCCAATCGCCAAACACTTCCGCGATGGTGAACAGCTTGATGGCGGGGAACTGGCTCGTGTATTTCGCCAGTACGTCCTTATCCCGCGGCCGGTAGTAGTTGCGTGCGATGACGTCCTGGCCCTCCGGCGAGTACAAATATTGCAGGTAGGCCGTCGCCACCTCCCGCGTCCCGTTTTTGTCCACATTGGCATCGACCACGGCCACGGGTGGCTCGGCCAGCACCGTTTCGCTCGGATAGACGATCTCGAATTGGCCCGGCTTCAGCTTATTGACCGTCAGCAAGGCCTCGTTCTCCCAGGCAATGAGCACGTCACCCTGGCCCCGCTCGACAAACGTCACCGTAGATCCCCGCGCCCCGGAATCGAGCACCTTCACATTCCCATAGAGCGCTTTCACGAAAGCTTGGGCTTTAACCTTGTCTCCGCTCGTGGCCCGCAGTTCATACCCATACGCGCCCACGAAATTCCACCGTGCGCCCCCCGAGGTCTTCGGGTTCGGCGTCACCACCTCCACCCCCGGTTTGACCAGGTCCGGCCAGTCCTTGATGCCCTTCGGATTCCCCTTGCGCACCAGGAAAACGATCGTCGACGTGTACGGCGCGCTGTTCTCCGGGAACTTCTTCTGCCAGTCCGGCGCAATCGTGTGGGCATTCGTCACGATCGCATCGATGTCCGGCTGCAACCCGAGCGTCACCACATCGGCCGGAAGTCCGTCGATCACCGCCCGCGCCTGCTTGCCCGATCCCCCGTTCGACAGACTCACCGTCACATCGTCCCCCGTCTTCTTCTTCCAGTAAGCGGCAAAAACCGTGTCGTAGTCGCCGTACAGTTCCCGGGTCGGATCGTAGGACACATTCGTCAGCGCCACCGTCTTCGCCGCCGCCAGATTCACGCTCAGCCCGAAAGCCAGCGACACAAGGAGAGAAGTTAAAATCGTTTTCATATTGTCTATAATCCCAGTAGACTTGATCTAATCGCTCCGATTGTCAATCCTTCGTTCTACTGATCCGTTTACAAATACTTTGTAAGCCCTTGTAAAACAGTAGCTTTTCTCTCCAATACATCTTTCAATTTCCCCATGCCGCTGACTCCTCTCCTCCAAACCATCCTTCTCCTCATCGCCTCCAATACCTTCATGACCTTCGCTTGGTACGGCCACCTCAAATACTTGAACCATCGCGCCCTCTGGTCGGTCGTTCTCATCGCCTGGGGCATCGCCTTCTTCGAGTATTGTTTTCAGGTGCCCGCCAATCGCATTGGTTTCAAAATCCTCGACGGTTACCAACTCAAAATCCTCCAGGAAATCATCACCCTTCTCGTCTTCGTCGTCTTTGCTCGTTTCGTCCTTGGCGAAAGCCTCCGCTGGAACTACTTGGTCAGTTTCGGCTTTCTCGCCGGGGCCGCTTGGTTCGCCTTCGCTTACAAAGCGAATTAGGCCCTCCTGGAGCAAGGGACTTAATCGACCGTCGCGACGTCTGCCACGGCGACCTGACGTTGCGCGAGTTTTGCCGCCGCATCGCGCAACCACTCCGCATCCGGAGAAGCGTAGGGCCGGAAGGTTTCGAGAGAACCCTCGTGCTCGTTGAAGTAGATCGCCCGGTGCAGCCCCAGATTGCTCGCCGTCGGCGAATCGATCAGGCTGGCCGAGTCGTTCGCGCTCATCTGGAAGACCACCCGCATCCCGAATTCGCTTAGCGCCTTCCGATTCATAAAACGATTCACGCTGTTCAACGTATCGATCGTCGTCAGCACGTAGATGCCGTGACCGCTTCCCTCCGTGATCACCTCGTTGAATTGGGCCCCGGGACTCGCCCCGCTCTCGCCCCCGCTCATCGAAAAACTGAAATCGTCCTCGTGCCTCAGTTTCTTGAACTTATGCAGCCCGTGGATGACCAGGAAGATCGCCGGGGTCGCGGCGGCCGATACTTCGCCCGTGCTGCGCGCTTTCAGGGCCGCTGTCACCTCGTTCATCGCGGTAGAAACGTCCTGCCCGCACACCACCGTCATCTCATGCGGAATCGCTTTCGCGACCTGCTCCAGGAAATTCGCTTCCGGCGACCCGTCCGGCGCGTTGTAGAAGAGAACGAATTTCGCGACCCCTTTGGGATATTGCGCCGCCAGCGCCAGCATCGAGACCCCCAGCATCATCAGCGAGGCCTCCTCCCGCTGCCCGACAATCAGCAGGTGATTGCCGTTTTGCCGACGGAAAACGACCTCCGTCGGGCCCTTGATCGAATTCGGTGCGCCCAGCCAGCACCGCGCCGAACTCGGCGCTGCCACAGCTGGCGTCTCGAGCGCGTCCCGCAGCAAATCGTTTTCCCGGATGTCCGATGGAGCATTGCCCTCGAACACGATCGGTCTCGCATAGCGCCGTCCCGTTTGCTCCGCCGTTTCCTGCACCTTGTCCAGCCACTCGTCGCGCTCGTCGTCCGGCAACCAGACCACCTGAAACGGGCTGTTCCCTTCCATCGCACCCGCTGCGTCGTTGTAAATGCCCTCGCCCGGACGCGTCAGCAATCGTGGCGCGGAGTTGTTTTCGTCCATGATCAGGTACGAGTCGGCTTCGTTGCACTGCAACGCGACCCGGATCACCATCTGCCCCAGCGTCGCCCGCGCCAGCGAATAGGCCCCGCCCAGCGTCTGCGACCCGAGCAGCACGTGAATCCCGAAGGCCCGGCCTTGCCGCACGATCCGGTCGAACAGAAGCGATGCGGTTTGCGCGATGGTGTCGTCGTCCACGAAGAATTCCTGGAACTCGTCGATCAGTAACAGCGAACGCGGCATCGGCTCGGCGCCTCCGGCCCGCTTGTACCCGGCAATGTCCTGCACCCCCAGCTTCCGGAACAGGTCGCCCCGTCGCCGCAACTCGCCGTCCACGCTCTGCAAAACGCTCAACGCAAACTCCCGGTCGCTTTCGATCGCCACCACCTTCGCGTGGGGCAGATGCTTCGAGGCGTAACACTTGAACTCCACCCCCTTTTTGAAGTCGATCAGGTAGAACTGCACCTGCTCCGGACTGCACGTCAGCGCCAGATTGGTGATGATCACATGAAACAGCGTCGACTTTCCCGAACCCGTCTTGCCCGCGAAAAGCGCGTGTTGCCGCGTACCCTTCCCGATGGCCATGTATTGCAGCTTCGTCGCGCCCGTCCGTCCGATCGCGATCCGCAATTCGTTCGTCGTATCCCCGGTCCAGATTTCCTCCGGCTTCGGCGCCACCTGCGTAAAGGCCACCTGCACCCGGTTCGAGTCGATGCTGCTTTTCCCGATCTTGTGCACCAGTTCCACTGCCAGCTCCGGCTTCGGCGGCGCGTCCAGCACCAGCGCGGCCTCGATCTCCGTCTGCTGCTTGCTCAACACGAATTCGTTCCCCGCCCGTCGGATGCAAATGCTGTTCTTTCGCAGCTCGTCGGGCACAAAACCGTCCGGCAACGCCTGGCGCAGGTCCCAGTGGATCAGCGTGAAGATTCCGCAACGCGGCCCGCTCTGCGCGATGCTCTGCAGCCGCTTCGCCGCCACATCGCTGAAGTTCGCCGGAAAATCGGCCACCACCAGGAAGTGGTACTTTTCCGCCACGCTCCCCGCCTGCTCGTTGTACTCCGTGATCGTCGCGTATTCGTTCCGCAAATACATCTGGATCACCTTCTCGATGTGCTCTCCCATCTCCGCCAACCGCTCTTCGATCTGGTCCCGCTGCGTCCAGATGCGCCGGTTGATCAGGCTCTCCTCGTAATCGGTCAGGTGCATCAGTCCCGCAAAGCTCTGCCCCAGCCCCACCGGGTCGATCAACGTGAAGCTCAACTTGCCCGGCGGAGTCGTCGAAAGCAGCCGCAGGATGATGTTATTCAGCGAGCCCAGGATCTGCGCTCCGCCCGAGTCCTTGGTCTCGAACAAAAGCGATCCCTGGTTCGGAAAAGTCAGCAGCAGCGGTAACGACACGCTCGACGGTCCCGGCAGCGCCAGCCGCGGGTCCTTCGGAATCCCTCCCGCGCGCGCCCCCAGGTTGAGGTCGAGGTGGCCGAATCTCGCCACGGGCGTGAACGACTTAGGCGCCGTCCATGCCTCGACCAATTCCGGCCCCCAGGCAGGAAATCTCGCGGAAATCTCCCCGTTGATCGCGTCGATCTCCTGGTAAATCGGAATGATCTCCTTTTTCCAGTCCGCCTCGATTTCCTCCCACCGCGTTTTTTCCTCGGTCACCAGTGCGGCCATCTCCGCCTCGGAGGTTTCGGCGATCCTTTGCCGGTAAGTCGCCGTCTGGCGTTCCCACTGTTCGTGCCAGGTCGTCTGCTCCGATTGGATATGATGGAGCTTCCGCTCAAGGATACGATCGATTTTCCCCGAAATGCGCGGCACCTTCGTGTCGACCCACTTCTGCGTCTTGGCGATGAACTCCTTTTCCACGTCGTCCGTCCGGTTCCACTGTTTCTGGATCTCCGCATACGTCCGGTCGTACTCCTCCTGCACCCGTTTCTGGTCCTGCTCCCGCTTCGTCGCCATCGCCGGACCCGCCGCCGCGCAGCCCTCGACAATCCGGCTCGCTTCCGCCAGCGCATCGACGACTGCCTTCGCCTTTGCCCTGGCTTGATTCACCCCCAGGTAATGAATGGACCAGATCAGGGCGAACGTTCCCGCCGCCGCTCCGCCCGCGATCGTGTAGGACGTCGGATTGAGTCCGTGAGACCAGGCATAGGCCGCCGCTCCCGCGACGATCAGCACAAATAGCACCGGCAGCCGGGCGACAGTGAAGATGCTCGGCACCAGGTACCGGCGATAGGCCGCCAGTTGCTCCTGCGTCGTCGCGAAGTGTTGCTCCAACTCCGGGAACGGAATGTTCGTCACCGGATCCACCGCCGGTCCGCTGCTTTTCTTCTTCCGCAGCATCCGCCGAAACGACCCGCAGCCGCCAAAATAACTCCGCGCCTTGCGCTCGAGAAAAATCAAATTGTTCCGATAGACCTCCAGGCTCGCCAGGTACCCGTTGTACGCCGTGTCCACCGCCGCCGAGTCGGCCTCAAGCTTGCGCTGTGCCATGAACGTCCGCATTTGCAGGTCTCCCATCCACCGGCTTTTCACCTCCTGCGCCTGCCCGGGCAGGTTCCGCAACGTCGTCTTGCCGATCCGCTGGATTCGCGCCCTCCGCTTTTCGTAGATCGCCTTCGTTCGATCCTCCAGCGCCTTGAAATACGCCGCCCCTTCTGCCGCGTGCGACGTGTAACTCGCCTCCACGCTCTCGGTCTCGCCCTGACTTTTCTGGTTGATCGCGTAACGCCGCCCGTTGATGTCCCGGGAAAGCAACTCCTCCCGCCTCGCGAACTTCGCCACCGTCTGCTTCAGGTTGGCCAGCAACTCGACACTCCGGTTGACCCTGAAATCGGTCCCATTATTCACAGTCGCTCCTGACTTTTCTCAGCAACCCATCGATTTCCTCCATCATGATCCCCGCCCGCATCACCAGCCCCGGCAGCTCCTCGAGGTACCGCTTCTCGAATTCCTGGCTCTTTACATCGTGCCACGACGATCTCGTCTGCTGCCACTCGTTCGCCAGCTCCTTTGCCGCCTGCACCAGATTGGACGAACTCCCCTGTGTGCTCATGGCTGGGCCTCCGGTTCGGCGGCTGTGGTAGTCGCTGCCCCGCTGCCCGACGACGGCATCGCTCCGGCGCTGTACGCCTCCAGCGTCCGTTGCACGCTCGACAGGTACAAAACGGCCTTCGGCAAGTCGTCCGCCAGGAACTGCCGGAAACTCTCCAGCTTCTTCACCGACGGATCCACCGCATTATCGTAATTCTGCGTCCACCGCTTCAAAATTCGCAGCTTGTCCTCTGACTCGGCCAGCAGCCGCTTGGCCTTGGTCACCGCCGCTTGGCGCATCAGCACCGCGTTCTCCTGGTTGCTCGCGATCCGCGCGGTCATCAACTCCTGCTCCGCCCGCTCCAGCGCCTTCGCCCGCCGCTTCCGTTCCCCCTCCCAGTGCATCCGCTGGTCCTGTTGCAGCCAGATCCGCGTCCGCCGTACCTCGTCGCAAACATCGTCCACCGAACGGTGCGCCTTCGCCAGGAAAACGATCAGGCTCGCCCGGAACGTTTCCAGCGCTTCCGTCGATGTCACTCGTGCTTGGGTCGCCATGGGTCGTTTTCTTTCGCAATTAAGACACCAAACGGGCCGGAATGGATACGAAAACCTGTCCCAAATTACCTTCGTGTGGTCTTGACCCGGCTCAACGCTGATCCAGGTACTGCTCGATCCGCTGCGCCTTCCTCAGCAGGTACGGCGTCTGTTTCTCCGAAATCTCCACGAACTTCCGCAGCACCTTCATCGTCGAGACGAACTCCTCCGCAAATTTCTCCTGGTCCTGGTCCTGCCACGTCGTCGCCAGCGCCGCGAACCGCGCCTGCAACGACGACGCCTTCATCTGCACATCGTCGTTGAACCGCTTCAACTCCGCCGCAAAACGCCGGACCTCTTCCGGGTCCATGATTGCCTGTGCCATAGATTCTGCTTTCGATTAAGGGTTGATGCCGCCAATACCCTGCCCGACTGCGCCGCCACGCTGACCTCCGCCCAACTTAAATCCCCTGCACGGCTTTGTCCATCCTCCGTCCATCGAGTAAATCGCAGACCTGCTCCTTACTTAAACGTCACCAAACTATGCCCCGTCATCTCCTCCGGCTTCGGCACGCCCAGGAGATACAGCAACGTCGGCGCGACATCCGCCAGAATCCCGTCCTCCATTGTCGCCTTCTCGGCGTTCGGCCCCGCGTAGATGAACTGCACCAGGTTCGTCGTATGCGCCGTATTCGGCGATCCGTCGTCGTTGATCTCCCGTTCGCAATTCCCGTGGTCCGCCGTGATGATGCACCCGCCGCCCAGCGCCAGCACCTTCTCCACCACCCGCTTCAGGCACGCATCCACCGTCTCCACCGCCTTCACCGCCGCCTCCACCACCCCCGTGTGCCCCACCATGTCCGGGTTCGCGTAATTCAGGATCAACAGGTCGTACTTCCCCGTCTCGAGATGCGCAATCACCTTGTCCGTCAGCGGAATAGCGCTCATCTCCGGCTGCAGATCGTACGTCGCCACCTTCGGTGAGGGCGCCATGTCCCGCTCCTCGCCCGGATTCGGCGTCTCCACCCCCCCGTTGAAAAAATAGGTCACATGCGGATACTTTTCCGTCTCCGCCATCCGCAACTGGTGCAGCCCCGCCGCCGCCACCACCTGCCCCAGCAAATGGTTCATCGACTGCGGCGGAAACATCACCGGCGCGTCGAACGTCGCATCGTACTGCGTCATCTGCAGATAACTCACCTTCGGATAATAGGTCCGGTCGAATCCCTTGAAATCGTCGTGCAGCACCACCTGGCTCAGTTGCCGCGCCCGGTCGCCCCGGAAGTTGAAAAAGAGAATCCCGTCCCCCTCCGCGATCAGCGGCCTCGGCTCCTTCACGCCCACGAACGGCGGCATGAACTCGTCCGTCTTCTTCGCCGCGTATTCCGCCTTCACCGCCGCCACCGGGTCCTCCGTATACGTCCCTTCACCAAGGAAAATCAGCTTCCACGCCAGCTCCACCCGCTCCCACCGATTGTCCCGGTCCATCGCGTAGTACCGCCCAATCACCGTCGCGATTTTCCCCGCGCCGATCTCCTTCAGCTTCGCCTGCAACGCACTCAGATAGTGCTCGCCCCCCGTCGGCGACGTATCCCGTCCGTCCAGGAAACAGTGGATGAATATCTTCTCGATGCCCGCGTCCTTCGCCACCTTCACCAGCGCATAGAGATGCTCCTGGCTCGAATGCACGCCGCCATCGGAAAGCAGGCCCCACAGATGCAACGCCCCGCTGCGCGCCTTCAGGTCGGCCAGAAACTTCACCAGCGCCGGATTCGTCGCCAGCGTCCCGTCGGTGATCGCCTTGTTGATCCGCGTCAGCTCCTGGTAAACGATCCGCCCCGCACCCAGGTTCAGGTGCCCTACCTCGCTGTTCCCCATCTGCCCGGCCGGCAACCCCACATCCTCGCCCGAGGCGCTCAGCCGACTCTGCGGATACGTCTTGTACAGGTACTCGTGGAAAGGAAGCTTCGCCAGCAGCGGCGCATTGCCCTCCTGCCTGGCCGCGTCGATGCCTTTGGGGCTGATGCCCCAGCCGTCCCGAATGATGAGAGCTACAGGTTTCATTGCCAGTTAGAGTAAAGGGTGTGGCCCGTTCCGCAAGTATTGTGCCCCATTTCCGCCGAAAGTAATGCGTGCGCCCTCTACCGCTCCCGCGCGATTTTTTTCGTGACGATATCGTACGAGACAATCGCTTCCTTGGTCTGCTGGAGCGTATCGGAATTGGAGTCCACGTAATCGAATATCCGCACCAGCACCCGGTCGTCTTTCCACCCCGCGAATTCGGTCGTGGTGCCCCATTCTTGCTTTCTCGTCCCCAGCACGGACTGAAAAAACGACTCATCCAGGACCACGACCTGCGCAGGTGCCCCCGCGCGCCACACCAGGATCGGATGGTAGAACCGTCTCTCCAGCCGCTCCAGCGTCAACGCCACGCCTTTGCCATCGGCCCGCCAATGGGGAGCGAAAAGCTCGGCCGCAGGCAAATTCGTCTCGACCGTCTTCAGGATGTTTGTTTCCGAAAGGTGCTCATCGTCCACCGTGTCCGAGTAATACGCATCGTCCGGCCCATCGCCCCTCGGGTCCAACGGCGCGAGCAGATAGTGCTGCTGCTCGGCGATATTGGCGATGACCGGTCGCCGCCGCCGCTCGTACAGCACCCACTTCCCGTCGGGGCTGACCGAAAACGGCGGCGAATCGTACCGGCGACTCAGCAGCCCGATCGCCCGCTGACACATCAGCGAAATATCGTCGACGTCGCCATACGTCCCGGTTACCGGTTCGTCCTTTCGCTGCTCCAGGCAGGCCTTGAGTGCGGCCAAGTAGCGCGGACGGTCCGCCTCGGAAATCTCGTCGAAGCGACTCCCGATCGCCCGGGCCGCCAGCCTGCGAATGGACAGGCCCGGATCGTCCAGCAGCGGCAGGCACAGCGCCGGAATGCGCGGATCGTCCATCGTCTGGATCGCCCCGATCGCGTCGCGCCGCACCTGCATATCCGGCGACTTTAAATCCGAAAGCCAGTCCGCCCCGGCTCCACCCGACGTCGCCAGCCACAGGACCACCACGCCGCAACCGGGAAAAGAAAGCTTCATTGGTAACCAATCGCCTTGCGCTGCATGTTTCTTACCTACCTCCTCTTCCGCCCGCGAGAGATTAAAACTGTGCCAACCGGCCCACCCGATTGTACCCTTCCGGCATGGCCACTCCCCCAGCCAAAAAGACCTCATGCGCCAGTGGGTGGAAAATTGGCAGGTCGTTTCAGATCGGAAGAGCAC
>CAJCII010000175.1 GCA_903970335.1 Bacteroidota bacterium
CCACTGCCACCCGCGCGCACTTCAGCGGATCCGGTTCCAGCAGCCCGAACGGCCCCGGCAACCCCACCTCCTCCCAACTCGTCACCTCGTGCCAGTCCAGCTCCGGCCCCGTCCTCTGCTGGATCGTCAGCGGCAGCACCACCCGCTTCCCCTCCGCCCATGCCTCCTCGACCAGCGGTCGCGCGTCCGGTTCCGAGTTCAGCGGCGAAAACAGCGCCACGCACCGGCTCGCCTTGAACGCCGGCAAATGCCCCGCCAGATGGCAAATCGTCAGCGACGCCTCCGCCCGCGTCGCCGCGTCCATCTCGCGCAACCGCGCCCGCATTGTGCGCCGCAACTCCTCTTTCTCCTCTTTCAATACGGTCTGCATGGTACGGTGCAATTCCGCTTTCTCAGCCTTCGTCAAAAAATCCCGTTTCATTGGCTTGATCCTTGCCTCACCATGCACTACCGGTTGCGCCAAGGCCAGCTTCGGGGCAACTTGTTGGGGGCTAAACATGGTCGGACTACATCCCAAACGAAAAAAGGAAAAGAAAAAGGCCACGCGCTGGAACGAGCGCAACTTCATCACCGAAGTCCTCATCCCCTCCTTCTTTGTCCGCAAGTCCGGCGTCGAGCACCGTCCCGTCTTTCCCAAGCTCCAGCCCGGCCAGCTCGCCCTCACCTGGATCGGCCACGCCTCCTTCCTTGTCCAGACTCCGAAACACAACATCATCATCGACCCCAACTGGGCCAACTGGCTCATCGTCATCAAACGCCTCAAGCGCGCCGGACTCGCCCTCCACGACCTCCCCGACATCGATCTCGTTCTCATCACCCACGCCCACTTCGACCACCTCAACCGCCGCACCCTTCGCGCCATCGCCGCCCGCCAGCCCATCGTCGTCCCCTCCGGCGTCGCCAGCCTCGTCCACGACCTCGGCTTCGAGAAAGTCCACGAAATGAACTGGTGGGACGAATGGACCTACCGCAACCTCAAAATCACCTTCACCCCCGCCAAGCACTGGGGCGCCCGCGTCCTCACCGATCGCCATCGCGGCTACGGCGGATTCTCCATCGAGTTCGAGGGTCGCCAAGTCTACCACTGCGGCGACTCCGCCTACTTCTCCGGCTTCCGCGAAATCGGTCGCCGCCTCGCCCCCGAAATCGCCCTCCTTCCCATCGGTGCCTACGAACCCCCCTCCTTCCGCGACGTCCACATGGGACCCGAGCAGGCCGTCCAGGCCTTCCACGAACTCAAATCGAAGACCTTCGTCCCCATGCACTTCGGCACCTACCGCATGAGCTACGAACCGATGCACGAGCCCGCCCAGCGCCTCATGCTCGCCGGCAGCGACGCCGGTATCCTCCAAAACATCCGCTTCCTCGCCGAAGGCATGCCTCAAGTTTTTTAACGTAGCGGTGGCCTACGACCGTCGCACTTCTCTGCCTTACTCAGCCTTGCTTCTTGTTCCCAAACGTACTGCCCCCCGGAGGAGTTGGGAACGCACGTGCCAGCGTACTTCTATTCCTTTTCCTTCCTGTCCCTCATGTTCCTCCTGTCAAAAACTCCCCCTCAAAAATTCCGTTAATTTGGTCAATTTGGCAATTCCGTCATTCCCCAATCCCGCGCTGGAAAAATTCCCACGCCCGTGCTTCAATCCGCCCCATGTCCATGATCGCCTTCGTCGCCAACTACAACGACCTCTCCACCGATAAGGGCTACCAGTTCAAGTTCCTCTGCGATAAATGCGGCAACGGCTTCCTCTCCGCTTACGAGATCAACACCCTCGGCACCACCGCCGGACTCCTCCAGGCCGCAGGCTCCCTCTTTGGCGGCGTCCTCGGTAACGTCGGCCAGACCGCCTACCAGGTCCAGCGCTCCATCGGTGGCCCGGCCCACGACGCCGCCCTGAAAAAAGCCGTCGAGGAAGGCAAGACCCATTTCCACCAGTGCAAACGTTGCGCCAAGTGGGTTTGCCCCGAAGTTTGCTGGAACAGCGAAGTCGGCCTCTGCCACGCCTGCGCTCCCGATGCCCAGACCGAAATAGCCTCTCAGCAGGCCCTCGCCACCGCCGAGCAAATCCAGACCAAGACCCATCTCGAGAACTACACGGCCAACCTGGATTTCAAGACCGTCCATAGCGTCGCCGTCACCGCCTGCCCGAAATGCGGCTCGGCCCTCGCCGAGGGTGCCAAATTCTGTGGCGAATGCGGCACCGCCGTCGCCGCCGCGCCCAAGCCCTTCTGCGTCGGTTGCGGCACCGAATTACACGGTGCCAAGTTCTGCCCCCAATGCGGCAAACCCGCTACCGCGTAAGTCCCCCTCATTCAGAAACTCCATTTCGGAACGCAGTTGTCCGCGAATTTCTATTGCCCTCTCGTCCGCGTTACGCCCGCCCGAGATACTTCCCGTCCGCCGTGCTCACCTTCACCAGCTCGCCCTCTTTGATAAAGAGCGGCACCTGCACCTGCAGACCGGTCTCCAGCACCGCCGCCTTCTGCACATTGTTCGCCGAGTCTCCCCGCACGCCCTCGGCCGATTCGATCACCTTCAGCGTCACCGTCGCGGGCGGCTCGATGTCCGCCGCCTTCTCGTCCGTGAAGATGACTTCGCACGCCAGGTTCTCCGTCAGGTAATTCTTCACCTTCGTCACAAAATCCTCCTGGAACGTAATGTCGTCGAACGTCACCGGATCCAGAAAATGGTACCCTGAGTTGTCCTTGTAACTGAACTCGTACTTCTTCCGGCTCATCGGCACGATCTCCAGCGACTCGTTCGAGTTGAACCGCTGCACGAACGACTTCCCCGTCCGCATGCTCCGCAGCGTCGCCTGCACAAACGCGCGCAGGTTTCCCGGCGTCCGGTGCTGCGTTTCCAGGACCATACAGATGTCGCCGTTAAACTTGATGGCCTGACCTTTTCCGATTTCGTTCGCGTTGGGCATAACTGATAAAATGTAATGAGGGTTGCTCCGGGACGGGGTGTGCCGGAACGGACACCTTACCAAAAACCGCAACGCAGACAAGAGCAGAGTCGGCGCTGCGGCAAGTTAGACAGGAGGAACATGAAGGACATGAGAAAGTCTGTCATCCTGAGCGAAGTCGAGGAAACCGTCGCACTTTTCATGCAGTCGCGGAATTTTTTAACAAGAAAACATGAAATGACTAAAAAACAGAACATTCTGAATTCAAAAATGACACCCGCAAAATTCCATTTCGCGTTGACTTCATTCGAAAGCAAGATTGATTTTCAAACCATTGCACCTCAGCTTGGGCCTATCGATTGAAACCATATGCTCAAAATTAACGCGAACAATCTTGCCGAGGAGTCCTGGTCCTCGCCCAAGGGAAAGTTTGTCGGCTCCGGCAAGGAAATCTCGGAGGCTTTGGGACGCAAACCGCAGTCCACCGATTTGCTGGAGCGTCATCCCTTCGATGTGGAAATCTGCCGCATTCCTCCCGGCAAAACCCCGTATCCCTATCACGCCCACAGCACCCAATGGGAATTTTACCACGTGATTTCCGGCTCGGGCGTAGTCCGCCACAAAGAGGGAACGACCCCCATTGAAATGGGAGACGCCTTTATTTTTCGCCCCGGCGAACCGCATCAAATCATCAACAACAGTTCGCGCGACCTTCTCCTTTACGTTGTGGCGGACAACCCGATGGGCGAAACGTATTACTATCCCGACAGCAACAAATGGGGCGTGCCTTTGCCCGAACGCAAAGTGATTCGTTCCGATGCGCTCGATTATTACGATGGCGAAGAATAATAAGACGTGATCCTGCGTCCCTCTGTCACGACGTCCGCACAAACACCTTCCCCGGCAACTGCCGCACCAGCTTCCGCATCTCCAGCTTTAGCAACGTCGACGACACCGCCCCCGCCGCCAGTCCCGTTCGCTGCGTGATCGTATCGATCGGCGTCTCGTCCAGCTCGATGGCCGCGTAGACCTTCTCTTCGTCCCCGCTCAGGTTCGCGGGCAGGGGACGCGGCGTCGCCACGCTCTCCCTAGGAATCAGGAATTCCAGCTCCGCCAAAATATCCTCCACTCCCTCCACCAGCTTCGCCCCGTCCTTGATCAACTGGTGACACCCCTGCGCCAGCGGATTATCGATCAGCCCCGGTATCGCGAACACCTGCCGCCCCTGGTCCAGCGCCTGCCGCGCCGTGATCAGCGCCCCGCTCTGCCGCCCCGCCTCCACCACCAGCACCCCGAAGCTCAGCCCGCTCACGATCCGGTTCCGCATCGGAAACGTCCGCTTGTCCGGCGACGTGCCCAGCGCCAACTCGCTGATCAGGCACCCACCCGCCTCCACGATTTTCTCCGCCAGGGAATCGTTCTCCGGCGGATAAATCTGGTCCAGCCCGCACCCCAGCACCGCCCAGGTCGTCCCCTTCGCCGCCAGCGCCCCGAGGTGTGCCGCCGTATCGATCCCTCGCGCCAGCCCCGAAATCACCGGCACCCCCGCGTAGGCCAGTTGGTAGCCCAGCTTCTTCGCCGTCTCCAGCCCGTAGTGACTCGTCTCCCGCGACCCCACGACCGCCACCCCGCGCGGCCATGTCTCCGGCACCTTCCCCTTGATGTAAAGCACCAGCGGCGGATCGTAAATCTCCCGCAGCGCCGCCGGATACGCCGTGTCTGCCTGCGTCAGGACCGTCAGTCCCAGCTCCTCCGTCCATTTCCGCTCCTTCTCCGTGTCCGTCGTGTTTTCCCACGAACTGAGCGCCCGCGCCAGTTCCGGCCCGATCCCCTCCACCGATTTCAAGTCCGCCTCCCGCGCCACCAAAGCCCGGTCCAGCGAACCAAAGCGCTCTTTCAGCCGTTTTGCCTTCACCGGGCCTATCCCGGACACAAGATTAACGATAAAGTAAGCCTCGGAATCGGTCATTTTAGTCCTCGGGAAAGACCAGTCTGATGTCAAAAATATTGGGATTGGAGTTTGCCTTTAGGAAAATCCAGGCCCAGCGAACTTCAGTTTCTTTGGAGAGATTTGTCTCAGGTTTTATTGTCAGTATCGCCCTCAACCTTGCGTGCTCTTGGTAGGGCGAACATAAGACTAGATCAATGTCTTTTCTGTAGACCTCTAAAGAAGCCATGTCTGGTAGGTCTAGGGTTGCACCTGACTCGCACGCACCGGTTATATCCGAATCTTTAGTTTTAGTTCGCCAAAGCATACCCTTTGTATTCGGTGATAGGTTGAATTGCCACGCCCCTTTTTGAAATGTGATGGAATCAAAAAAGAAATTCAGATCCGCGCGAGTCATGTGATCCGGGTAATATCGTTGAATTGTACTTGTCTGGGCCATTGCAATGCCGGGCAACGACAGAAAATGAATCAGAAAAAGAGAGAGCAACCGCATCATGGCGTATAGAGCAATCCAATCGCCTTCTCCACCAAATCCTCCTCAATCTCCCACCCACTCTCCGCCACTCCGAGTTCCTTCAGCAGCACCCAGCGGTTCTTTCCATCGCTCCCCACCTTCTTGTCGTTCCCCAATGCCGCCAGAATCGCCCCCCGGTCCACCTCAGGTTTCAGCTCCAACGGCAGCCCATTCGCGCTCAGCGCCAACTCGATCCGCTTCGCCTCCTCCTCGAGCAACCCGAGCTGCCACACCGACAGCCACGCCGCCGCCCGCATCCCCAGCGCTATCGCCTCCCCATGCAGGTAGGTCGTGTACCCCGTCGCCCGCTCGATCGCGTGCCCGATCGTATGCCCGAAATTCAACAGCGCCCGCTGCGTCCCCGTCTCGAACTCGTCCTCCACCACGATCCCCGCCTTGATCGCCACGCACGTCTCGATGATCTCCGCCAGGTCCTCGTCCTCCACCGTCACCCCTGCCGCCACGCGGTCGAACAACCCCTCGCTCGCAATCGCCCCGTACTTGATCACCTCCGCCAGCCCGGCGGAAAACTCCCGCCCCGGCAACGTTCGCAACGTCCCCAGATCGGCCACCACCAGCTTCGGCTGATAGAACGCCCCCACCAGGTTCTTCCCCTCCGGCAGGTTCACACCCGTCTTCCCCCCCACAGAGCTGTCCACCATCGCCAGCAACGTCGTCGGCACCTGCACAAAGGCAATTCCCCGCAAATAACTCGCCGCCACAAATCCCGCCAGGTCCCCCATCACTCCGCCGCCCAGGGCAATGATCGTCCCCGAGCGCGGCACCTTCCGTTGGGCCAGCTCCGACATCAGTCGGGCATACGCCTCCAGCGACTTGCTCGCTTCGCCCGGCGGCACATCCAGCGTCGGATAATCCACGCCATCCTCAAACAGGATCTTCTCCCAGACTTCGCGCCGGGCATGGTCCCCGCGATAATCTGTAATCACCGTAAACGGCCCCTGCAATCCCCGCTCCTCCATCAATGCGCCGAGTTGTTTCAGCACCCCATGCCCGATCAGTACCTCATACGCCCGCAGTCCGAGCTCGACCGGCACCTTTCGCGTGGCGGGCGCGTCGGTGGCGGGCGCATCCGGATTCGTTTCATCGGCGGGGGTCGTCATCCCCCCATTCAATCACAAACACTCGCCGCCCCCAAATCCAATGTGGTCACTTTAAACTGTTGGTCGGTTTATGGGGAGTCCGTTTGAATTTGACGCGAAGTCTCAAGTGGCGCGGTCATATCGAACTTAAGTCACGCCGCGTCGCCTCGATTACAACTGCAGCGGTGTGAATAATGTCGTCGTCGGGATAAAAATAAACGCCATCGGTGAGCTTAATCAAGGCCGCGATAAGCGCTCTTGTAAATCATCAGCATTAACGATCTGCGGGGCTTACGAGCCAGCCGATGATAAATTCTACACCAACTGAACGCTGCATTGAACTCGCATTTGGGCACCGGGCTGACATGATGGACCAATGCCCAACGGCTTCCGCAAACTGGAGCGAGGGAAACTTGGCTGTTGCTTTTTTCCCGCGTGTTGAGATTGTAACGATTCCAGTTCAAGCCCTATTCCTGCTCGAAAGAAGTTGTAGTTGAAACCGCATATTTTATTTTACATTCAATGAAACCCTTCACTCCTTTTCTCCCTGCATTTGCTTTCTTTTGCGTGCTCCTGTCAAACCCGGGCGAAAGTTTAGCGGATGGACCCGTTCCGTCTAGCGCCTATCCGGGGCAGGTTCAGGTGAAAGTCAGCGCAGATGCTTTGCCGATGGCGACGGGTAAATTTGAACCGACATGGGATTCGCTCCAGCAATATCAATGCCCCGACTGGTATCGAGATGCCAAGTTCGGCATCTGGTCGGTCTGGGGGCCGCAGGCGGTCCCCGAACAGGGCGATTGGTATGCGCGTATGATGTACCAGGAGGGCAAGCCCGATTACAACTACAGCAAGGAACATTACGGGCCGCAGAGTAAATTCGGATACAAGGACATCCTGCCGCTGTGGACGGCGGAAAACTGGGACCCGGTAAAGCTCATGGCGCTCTACAAACAGGCCGGGGCGAAATTTTTTGTGGTCATGGTCAACCATCACGACAACTTCGATCTTTGGGACAGCAAATATCAGCCATGGAATTCGGTGGCAATTGGGCCGAAGCGCAACATCCTCGGGGAGTGGGCCGCTGCGGCCAAGGCCGACGGTTTGCGCCTTGGGGTGAGCATTCATGCGGCGCATACCTGGACATGGTTTGAAACTTCGCAGGGAGCAGACAAAGGCGGTCCTTATGCGGGCGTTCCCTATGATGGCAAATTGACGAAAGACGATGGCAAGGGCCTCTGGTGGGATGGACTCGATCCCCAGGATCTTTATGCGCAAAACCATCCCGTCAGCGCCAAAGCCAATGTGAGCGACATGTGGGAATGGAACAACGGTGCCAGTATTCCCGATCAGGCCTATGTGGATAAATTTTATAACCGCACCCTCGATATCATCAACCGGTACCAGCCCGACCTGCTCTACTTCGACGACACCGTTCTGCCACTCTATCCGATCAGCGACGCGGGGATGAAGATTGCCGCCCATTTTTACAACACCAGTATGGCCAACCACGGCGGCCAACTGGAAGCGGTGCTGAATGGCAAGATCCTCGGCGAGGATCAGCGCAAGACGATGGTGTGGGACATCGAGCGGGGTCACACCAACGAGATTGAGCCGCAACCCTGGCAGACCGACACGTGTCTGGGCGATTGGTTTTATAAAAAGAATGTTAAGTACAAATCATCCGGGCAAATCATCCACATGCTGGTCGACACCGTGAGCAAAAATGGCACTCTCCTGCTCAACGCTCCCTTGGCCCCGGATGGCTCGCTCGATGACCCGGCGGCGCAAACCCTGACCGAAATCGGCGCGTGGCTCGACGTGAATGGCGAGGCGATTTACGGCACACGGCCGTGGAAAGTTTATGGCGAAGGTCCCTCCGCGGAACATGCCGCGGCCATGCAAAGACAGGGATTTAACGAAGGAAACAATTTTTCCGCCCGGGACATTCGTTTTACGTCCAAAGGCGACACGCTTTACGCGATCGCCCTCGGCCAGCCCCAGGGCGACTTAGAAATCAAATCGCTGGGCACCGCAGCGAATCTTCTCGATAAACCGGTCGGCAGCGTGACCGTACTCGGGAGCGATGACAAGGTGGAGTGGTCTCAGGATGCCGATGCGCTCACCATCAAGGCGGGAGATATCAAGACCTCGGCTGAAGCAGTCGTCTTTAAAATCACCCCATAAGGATGTGAGTCGGATTTAGGGGGCGAGCCTTTTGAGGTTAAACTAACTTCCCATGAAATATAGAACACTAGGTAAAACGGGGTTGCAAGTATCGCAACTGGCCTTGGGTGGATCGTCTCTCGGCTCGGTCTTCAAGGAGATAGACGAGAAGGAGGGCATTCGCACGGTGCATGTGGCGATTGAGCACGGCATCAACCTGATCGATACCGCTCCGTTTTACGGATTGACGAAGGGTGAAACGGTATTGGGCAAAGCGTTGCGAGATATTCCACGCGAAAAATATTATCTGGCGACCAAGGTAGGCCGTTACGGTTGGACGGCTGCCGACTTCGATTTTTCGGCGGCTCGGGTAATGGCGGGAGTCGATGAGAGCTTGCAGCGCCTCGGGGTGGATTACGTCGATTTCATCCAGATTCACGATACGGAGTTCGGTCGTCTCGATCAGATCATAAACGAGACGATCCCCGCCTTGCGCCGGGTGCAAGCCGCGGGGAAAGCGCGGTTTGTCGGGGTCACCAGCCTGCCGGTAAAAGTGTTTACGGAAGTTCTGGGGCGTATCGAGGTCGATCAAATTCAATCGTATTGCCATTATTGTTTGAATGACACCGCCTTGCTCGATATTCTGCCTTTTCTGCAAAAGCAAAACGTAGCGATTTTTAATGCGGCTCCGCTGGCGATGCGCCTGTTGACCGCTGAAGGTCCGCCCGATTGGCACCAGGCCAGTCCAGAGGTAAAAGCGAAATGCCTGGAAGCGGCCCGTTACTGCAAGGATCGGGGATCCGATCTGGCCAAACTAGCCCTGCAATTCTCAGTTGCTCATCCCGATATATCCACCAATATCGTCGGCACGGCTTCGCCCGAGCGCATTCTAGAATATATCCGGCAGATCGAAGCACCCATGGATGTGGAACTCCTTCACGATGTGCTGAAAATTCTCGAACCAGTTCACAATTCAACCTGGCCCTCCGGCCTACCGGAAAACAACTAGTTTATGTCCGATCTCGAATGGAAAAATGACGAGGAACTTTTTCACCTAATCAAGGAAGTTCTCTATACCCCGGTGGTCGGCGATATTCTCGACGGCCTCGACTGTTTTCATCAGTTTCTGCCTCAACCGGTTCAGCCCATGCTGACGAGTATGAAGGTTGTGGGACGCGCCATGCCGGCGGTGATGATCGATGTTTACGGGCACCAAAAAAAGCCCTTTGGCCTGCTGACGGAGGCCCTCGACCAGTTGCAACCGGGCGAGGTCTACCTTGCTTCGGGCGGCGACATGCGTTGCGCCTACTGGGGAGAAATTCTCACGGCGACGGCGCGCACCCGCGGGGCCGTCGGGGCGGTCGTCAACGGCTTCCATCGCGATTCACCGCAAGTTCTGGAACAAAACTGGCCGGTCTTCAGCCGGGGACGTTTCGCCCAGGACTCGAGCGTGCGAACCAAGGTGGTCGACTATCGCTGCCCGATCGAAATTGGCGGCGTTTGGGTCGAGCCGGGCGACTTGGTTTTCGGCGATTTGGACGGCGTCTTGATTATTCCCCGCAAGCATGAGGCCGAGGTGATCCGGAAGGCGCTGGAAAAAGCTCGCGGGGAGAAACTCGTGCGCAAGGAAATCGAAGGCGGGATGTCGAGCACGGCGGCATTTAAAAAATATGGTATTCTTTAGCCACGGCGAAACCCCATGAATTCCCCTTTAACATTTGAAAAGGCGTTCTCTCTCGAAGGCGAACACGCACTGATAACGGGCGGCGGCACCGGGTTGGGCCTGGGCATTGCGCAGGGCTTTGTTGCCGCCGGGGCGCAAGTCACCCTGGTCGGTCGTCGACCGGAGCCTTTGCAAGCTGCAGTCGCCCAACTTGGCAAAAATGCGGCTTACCTCGCCGCGGATATCACCGATGCCGCACAAATGTCCCGGTTGATCTCAACTGCCGAGCAGCAACAGGGCCCCCTCACCATTCTCGTCAACAACGCCGGTGTCCACCTTAAAAAACCCGCCGCCGAGACGACGGATGCGGAGTTTCAGGCAGTGATTCAGACCCACGTTTTCGCGGCATTTTCGCTCAGCCGCGAAGTCGCGAAAGGAATGTTGGCGCGCGGAAAAGGCAGCATTCTTTTCACCGCCTCCATGACCTCCTTCATCGGCATGACTCAGGTTGTCGCCTACTCGGCCGCGAAGTCGGCGTATCTCGGTATGGTACGGGCGCTCGCCGCCGAATGGTCGTCCCAAGGGGTGCGGGTCAACGCCATCGCGCCAGGTTGGATCCAGTCCGAGATGCTCGATCGGGCTTTGTCGGGCGACCCCGCCCGCCGACAAAAAATTATTGGCCGCACCCCTATGGGCCGGATGGGAGAACCGGATGATATCGGCTGGGCCGCCGTCTACCTGTCCTCACCCGCCGCCAAATTCGTCACCGGCGTCATTTTACCCATCGACGGCGGCGCCAACTCGGGGTTCTAGCATGAAAGCCTTCTTTATTGATAAACCCGGAAGCTTCAGCTTCGGCAAAACAGAGACGCCCGAGATCAAGACGGGCGAGGTACTGCTCAAGGTCGATCGGATCGGCTTTTGCGGTTCGGACCTGACGACGTTTCGCGGCCAAAATCCGATGGTCTCTTACCCACGCATTCCGGGACATGAAATCGCCGCCACCGTTGCTGAAGTCGGACCAGAAGTGCCAGCTTGGCTCCGCCCCGGACTTCTCATCACCGTAGTGCCCTACACGACCTGTGGCCAGTGTACCGCTTGCCGGGCTAACCGGCCAAACGCCTGCAAGCTCAATCAAACCCTCGGCGTCCAAAGGGATGGTGCCTTGACCGAATACATCTCGGTTCCGTGGCAGAAGGTGCTCCACTCACCCAAACTCAATCCCGCCGATTACGCGTTGGTCGAGCCGCTCTCGGTTGGATTCCATGCGGTGGAACGGGGACGAGTCGCCGCCCCGGATACCGTCGCCGTTTTTGGCGCGGGCATGATCGGTCTGGGTGCGATTGCGGGAGCCGCCCTACGCAAGAAAGCGCGCGTCATCGCCATTGACTTGGATGACCAAAAACTGGCCCTGGCTCGCGAGGCGGGGGCGGCGGAAGTGATTAATTCCAAAAATGAAAACCTCCACGACCGCCTCTTGGAATTGACCAACGGTGATGGTCCCCAGGTAGTAATCGAGGCGGTCGGTTTGGCGGAGACCTTTCTCGCCGCCATTCATGAGGTGTGTTTCGCCGGTCGAGTGGTCTACATCGGCTATGCGAAAAATCCGGTTTCTTATGAAACGAAATTTTTCGTGATGAAGGAGCTCGACATCCTCGGCTCACGCAATGCATTGCCCGAGGATTTTCAAAATGTGATCGAGGTGCTGGAGTCGGGGCTCTATCCCGTGGCCAAGACCATCACCGGCACGGTGCCCTTTGGGCAAGCGGGCGAAGCGCTGGCGGGATGGTCGCAAAATCCAGCCACCACGACCAAAATCCACGTGACGGTGGGTTAGTGCCGGGAAGGGCGGCGGATCATGTCGCGGGCGAAGAGACCCTTCCAGGCGAAGCCGTAGCACGCGATGATCCCAAAGCACAACATTGGCAGCAACGAAGCGCTTGCCTGGGTGTAATGATCCGCTATCCAGCCCGTCCCCATCTGGCCAAGGCCGAGTAGTTTCGTAAATGTCAGTGGTAGTTTTGATTCAAGTCTTGGCTCGATCCAGTTATCCCGCTCGCAAAGCGAGGTCACGTCACAACGATTTAATCGATATGCATGACTTGTTCCATAGCCAACCACTGCTGGTTCGTTGGCGTGCCCGGCAGACGGATTTGGCAGGCATCGGTCAGCGGCCACCATTTGTCGCGGATCGTCGGGTCTTTCGCCATCCCCGCAAAATCTGCTTCCGAATCGGTTCCGGTATACTCGAAAAAACTAAAGAGGTAGCGCTTGCCAGCCAATTCTGCCACGAAGATGTGGTAGTTGCGGATATGGGCCTTGGCGATGGCGGCAGTGACCTCGGGCCAGACCTCGGAGTGAAGTTTGCGGTACTTTTCCTCCATCTCTGGTTTCAGCTCGATCACTGAGCCGTAATATTTGACCGAAGCTTTCGCGGCTTGGGTTGGCGTTGGGTTGGTGGGGCCGTATATGGGCGTGACTTGAGGCATCCCATGAGCCTCTCGATCGTTAGTGTGGTTCATGAAATTAAACGCCAGCCCGCGCAATCTGCCGCTGCGTTCCGAGTAAGGTGATGCCGAGCTCCACGACATCTCCCGGTTTAAGATATTGCGGAGGCTTGAACCCCAACCCAACGCCAGCGGGCGTGCCCGTGGAAATCACATCCCCCGGCAGGAGAGTCATGAACTGGCTCAGGTAGTGAACTAGAAAGGGGACACCAAAGATGAGGTTTCCGCTATGGCCGTTCTGTTTTTGCACTCCATTGACGCTGAGCCAAAGACGCAGGTCGTTCGGATGCGGGATTTCATCCGCAGTCGCCAGCCAGGGGCCCAAAGGAGCAAACGTATCCGCACTCTTTCCCTTGACCCACTGCCCGCCGCGTTCCAACTGCCACGCGCGCTCGCTGTAGTCGTTGTGCAGGACATATCCCGCAATGTGTGCAATCGCCAGATCGAGGGAGACGCGTCGTGCGACTTTTCCGATGACAACGGCCAATTCCACCTCCCAGTCCGTTTTTTCCGATCCGAACGGAATGACCAGATCGTCATTGGGGCCGGTCAGCGCGCTGGTCGATTTGAAAAAAACCACGGGTTCCGCTGGGGGCGTCATTCCCGATTCTTCCGCATGGTCACGATAATTGAGGCCGATGCAAATAATCTTGCTGGGACGGGCGATGGGCGAGCCCAATCGAATAGCAGGGTTGACCACCGGTGCGGATGCGGCGTTGGCAATCAACCATTCGCGAAGCCGGGAGATGCCTTCGGAAGCGAAAAAGGCTTCATCGTAATCGGTAAAACCGACCGAAACATCCAGACGGGTTCCGTCCTCCTGTTGAACGCCCGGCTTCTCTTGTCCTGCGGGACCGAATCGAATTAATTTCATAAAAAGTTCCAATTTTAGCGGAGAAGCGTAAAGCCTCCGTCGAGGTCATAGGCTGCGCCGGTAATGAATGCTGCTTCGTCCGAGCACAAAAATGCAGCGAGAGAGGCGACTTCCTCGGGGCGGCCCATTCGCCCGATAGGTTGGGCGGCGGAAAGCTTGGCGAACATCTCGTCGCGGTTATCGGGGTAATTTTTGTCCAGAAAACCATCCACAAACGGAGTGTGAACTCGGGCCGGGCAGATGCAGTTGCAGCGTATTCCCTTATCCACAAAATCACGCGCGACGGACAGGGTCATCGTGAGAACGGCCCCTTTGGTCATGCTGTAGGCGAAGCGATCGGCAATCCCTACCTTCGACGCAATGGAGGCCATGTTGAGAATCGCACCGCCCCCCTGCGCCACCATGCGGGCCACCCCGAAATGGAGACCGTGATAAACACCCCTTACGTTCACCGCGTAGAGGCGGTCGAGATCCTGCGTCGTGGTCGTGAGCACGGTACCGACATGAGCGATACCCGCATTGTTGACCAGGATATCGACTCTATCGACCTGGGCGAAGGCGGAGCGAACGGAGTCCGTGTCCGCCATGTCACCACCGATGGCCCTGGCTGCGCCTCCCAAACTCTGAATTTTGCCTACGGTCTCTTCCGCCGCCTCTGGCCGTAGCTCGAAGACAATCACCTCCGCTCCCTCGGAAGCAAAACGAAGGGCGACGGCCTGACCGATCCCGGAACCGCCACCCGTCACGATGGCCGTTTTTCCAGATAGGCGTTGAAGCAAGGGCGGGTTCATGATTCTAATCTGACGGAATGGCCGGAACTGACGCCGGACTCAGGACGTAAGCGGTACGCGCCGTTTCGGAAAAGATTGCTTTGCATTCATCGACGGAGAGTGGTGCGCAAAGTTCCCGTACCGCAGAAATCCAGCGCCGATAATCGGTGCGAAGGAGGCAGACCGGCCAGTCAGAGCCAAACAGCAATCGGTCACAACCGAAAGCTTCGAGAACGGTTTCGAAATAGGGACGGATGAGTTTCACGTCCCATGCCGACTCGCGGACTTCAGTGGCCACCCCGGAAAACTTGCAGAAGACATTTTTGCGATTGGCCAATTCCCGGATTTTCTTCGCCCATTGTTCTGCGAAGACGTTGCCGATCTCTGGCTTGGCGATGTGATCAAGAATAAATCGCTGATTCGGGTGTTCGTCCACAAACCGCATGGCGCTATCCAATTGGTGGTGAAAAATCAAAAGGTCATACGGGATGCCACGTAACGTCAACTCCCGAATACCGCGATGAAACTCGGGACAATCGAAGAACTCCGCATCAGATGCGCCCTGGAGAATTTCTCGGACACCGCGAAAATGCGCATTGCTCTTCAATCGATCCAGGATGGCTCCAAGAGACGGATCCTTCAGCGGCACCCATCCCACGACACCTTCGATGAGCGAATTCTGCGCAGCGAGATCGAGAAGCCATTCGGTTTCCGCCAGCGCTTGTTTTGCCTGAACGGTGATCACGCCATCGACTCCCGTTCCAGCGATGGCATCCTCCAGATGTTGCGGCAGAAAATCCTGTCGCAAAACGGCCATCTCATCCGTCACCCAGCCGAACTCGTCAGCTTGGTATTTCCAAAAATGGTGATGGGAGTCGATCATGAGTTTGAATCGGCGTGCCGACTACTACGATTGCTTTAAATGGCTCGCTTCCGAGGTACAGGCGCGGTCAAGATGGACATAGCCTCCATCCACGAAAAGCATCTGTCCGGTGGTGTGTGCCGAACGTTCGGAAGCCACAAAAACGACTGCATCGGCGATTTCCTCGATCGTGGTCGTGCGTCGGCCCAAAGGAACCAACCGGTCTAGTTGCTCGCGCGCCAGGACCGGATCAGGTGCCTGCGCCAACCATCGCTCATAAAGCGGCGTGATGACTTCCGCTGGAATCACGCAGTTGACGCGAATCCCATGGCGAGCCAGATCGAGAGCCCATTCCCGCGTCAGGGCGTTGATCGCACCCTTCGAAGCCGCATATCCCGACGTGCCGCCTTGCCCGGTTACCGCTGTCTTCGATCCGATGTTGACGATGTTCCCCTTGCTGGCGATCAGGTGGTCGAGCGCGAAGTGCACCAAGGTAAAATAATGAACCACATTCCGCTGCAGGGATGCGGTGAATTCGCTCACTGAATTTCGGAGCCCGACCGCATCATTTCCTCCGGCGTTATTGACAATCACGTCAATGCTACCATGGCGGGAAACGATGTCCGCCACGGCCTGTTTGACGGCTGCTTCATCCGTCATGTCAGTCAGGAAAGAATCGGCGTGCTGTCCCTTGGCTTTCAATTCATTCACGAGTTCCTGCCCTTCCGCGCTGTTACGCCCGAGTATGCAGGCAATCGCGCCTTCGGCGGCAAATGCGAGCGTGATGCCCGCTCCGATGCCTTTCGCACCGCCGGTAATGATGACGACTTTTCCTTGTAGATGCAGGTCCATGGTGGTTAAGAGGGCAAACAGCTCGGCCCGATGGGTTCAAACGATTTATAGGTCAGCACGAATTCCTGATGACCGAGCGATTCCGAGGCCGTTGGTGTACCAGCCGCAACGCGCAGGGTAAGCTCGTAGATTTCGTCACCGATGTCGTCCACCGACGCCGGGCTGTCGAGGATACGTCCGGCGTTGATGTCCATGTCATCCGACATCCGCCGGTAGGTTTCCGGATTCGCGCAAATTTTGATGACGGGCGAAATGGCCGAACCGACGACGGAACCACGCCCCGTGGAAAAGAGAATGATATGCGAACCGCAAGCGATTAGCTCCGCGATTTCGGCATTGTCGTTGATATTCGGGAAACCAAAGCGTACGTCGCCATCCGGCACGACATCGAGCAGATACAATCCGCCGCGCGGTGGTACGTCGCCGGGTTTGATCAGGCCGGAAATTCTCGACGAACCGCTCTTGCAGTAGGCCCCCATCGATTTTTCCTCCTGCGTCGTCAGTCCGCCATCGGCGTTGCCGACCGCGAAACTGCCGTGGCCAAGGATGGTGTAATATTTCGCCGCCTTCTCGACCGAGGCGAGCAATTCGTCTCCGAGTTCTTTCGTGGCTGCGCGGTTCGCCATGATCTGCTCGCACCCGATCAGTTCGCCGGTCTCCTCAAAAATCGCGGCCGCACGATTTGCCACCAGTTTGTCGAACGCACGACCGATACCGGGATTGGCCGTGATTCCGCTAGTGGCATCCGAACCGCCGCAGACGGTTCCGACGATCAGCTCATCGACGCGTAATGGAGCGCGTGGCGTCTTTTCCAGCGAGGCGCACGTTTGCCGTATCCACTCCCGGCCTTCCTCGATGCTCTTGCGCGTGCCGCCCGAGTTCTGAATACCCACGGTGTAGACCGGGCGGCCCGATTCGCGGACCGCCTGTGCGAGACTGGAACGATCAAAACTTTCGCAGCCGAGCGAAACGAGTAACACACCACCGACGTTGGGATGAGTGCAGAGCTGTTTCATCATGCGCCCTGCGTACGCATTCGGATAGCATCCGCTGAAACCAATCAGATTCACGCCCTCTTCGCGAAAGGGATAGACAATCTCCCGCGCCACATGATGCGCGCATTCGACGAGATAGGCGACAACGATATGGTTGCGAATGCCCTTTCTACCGTCGCGGCGAAGATAACCGAGAATTTCAGTGTCCGGCTGCATAGCGATGGTCTCCTTCAAAGGTGTAGGTCGTCAGATAGTCGCTCTTCATGTTATCAAGATGCACCATCGCGCCGGCTGCGATGTCGCACGTAGCTGAGCCAATGGGGGCCCCCCACTTGATAATCTTTTCGCCGGCGAATATCGCGCGACGGGCAATCTTGAATCCGACGGGGATGCCTTCCAGGGCAACCCGCGCGATCAGCACGTTATCGGTCGGACTCAATAACAAGAGGCGAGGATCAGAATTTTCCATATTTTAAGTACGCTTCCTTCGGATCAACTCCCTCCAGGATCGCTTTGCGCACGAGGTTTTCCGTGCACAGCACCGCTTCAACCCGCGCCGTGACCTCTTCCGCGATCTCGCCCGGAATGATGACCACGCCATCGAAATCCGCCAACACGTAATCGCCGGTACAAATCCTCACGCCACCGATCGTAATCGGTTCACCAAAAGTTTCCGCCTCCCAGCGCCCCACCACATCGATCGGTGTGAAATACCGGCACCAAACGCGGAAACCGATCTTCCTGATGAACTCCGAATCCCGGCAACCGCCATCCACGATGAAACCGCGTACTCCGCGCAGGGTCATCGTTTCGCTCGATAATTCCCCCATGTGCGCCATCGTCGAGTCATTCGGCTGCATGATGGTCACGCTGCCCTTGGGCGCCCGCGACAACATTTCCGTCCATGAAAGCAAGGTCTGGTGGCCGTCCAGATTGGGTTTGCCGCGACCGCCGATCGTATAGATCGGTCCGGCCAGTTTTCTCTCCGGCAGCAAGGGGCGAATGGTTTGTGGTAGAACTTGGTCCGGATGGCCCATCGCACGCAGTACATCGTAAACTGCGCCAGAGTAGCATTTCTCCAAGCGATCAGCGAGGTCGGAAGCCGGGATAATTTTAGAAGGTCTGCTCATAAGTGGAACGTGATTGAAATGACAATTTCTTCGATGCGTGCCCCCTCAGACGCATACATCTTATGGCAAGTTGGTATTCCTTATTTTCTTGGTCAAGGATTTGGTTTTGCGATCGCGCTCGGTCACGGCGGTCTGGCTCATCTTAGGCTTACTTAGATTTCAGACAATGAGTTTGTGGCCACGGATTGCGACATCGGTGGCATTGACATTATTGGACGGCAACTCGGGTGCTATGGTTGGCGTGTAGAGTTCACTTATCCGTCAGGCCGGAGGCTGACCCTCCCGAAGACGCGGCGGTTCCCAGCGGGAGAAGTCGGGTGGGGTGCGGCCTTCGTCCAGGTCGATGAAGTCGAACATGGTGACGGCCTGGCGGTCGAGGTGTTCGAGACCGGCCTCCTTGAGGCGGAAGGCGATCCGCTCGCTGGCTTCGTCGCGCCACCCGCGCTTGGTCATGAAGCCGTTCCAAGTCTCGAGTTCCTGGTCGGTAAGGCGGTGGCCGTTTTCATAGCACCAGTCGAGCACCTGTTCGTCGGAGAGTCCGAAGAGGACACGGTCGCGGACATCGGCGTAACCGACATGGAGGAGATTGAGGCAACGTCCGTCGAAGTCGATACCAAGGTGCTTGTGGTAGCACTCGGGGAGGACACCCTGGGCATGGAGGCGGATTTTATCGAGCATCCGGGGGAAGTAGACGAGGCCCCGGACGGTGTCGTAGGGGCTGCGGGGGAGCTGGGTGGGCATGGGTTCAGTTGCGGCTGCGGGAATCGGCGAGGAGGCGGAGGATGCTGAGGTAGAGCCAGACGATGGTGACCATGAGGCTGAAGGCGCCGTACCATTCCATGTAGCGGGGGGCGGTGCCGGCGTTGGTGGCAATCTGGTCGAAGTCGAGGGCGAGGTTCATGGCGGCAACCACGACGATGACTCCGCTGATGCCGATGGAGAGCCAGGAGCCTTGGATGCCGATGCCGGGAAGGAGGAGGCCGAAGAAGGAGGCGATCATGCCGACGAGGTAATAGACGGCGATGGTGAGAGTGGCGCCGATGATGACGGCGCGGAAGGTGTTGTTGACGACGATGAGGCCGGTGCGGTAGGCGAATAACATGCCGAAGACGGTGGCGATGGTGAGCGCGGCGGTCTGGACGGCGATGCCGGGGAAGCGCTGCTCAAAGAAGTAGCTGATGGAGGCGAGAACAAAGCCCTCGACCAGAGCATAGAGGGGACTGAGGTAGGGGGCGGTCGTCGGCTTGAAACAGATGATCATGGCGAGGACGAAGCCGCCAACGACGCCGACGAGGAGCGGAAGGGAGGGCGGGACTTCCGAGTGGGAGAGGCCGATCCAGGTGAAGCCGAAAGCGAGGGCGAGGAGGACGGCGAGAATGCCGGTCTTGTGGATGGTGCCGTCCACCGTCATGGTGGAGGAGTTGCCGTAGTTGGCGCCCATGATGCCGACGTTGGTGAAGGCGCCGAGGGTGGGGTTGGAGGTGTTCATGGTGTGTCTTGATTAGGTTGAACTGCTATCGAGGTTAACGCTTTCAAAGTAGTGCGCGGGGCGGAGGCGTCCAATGAATATTTTGTAAGGGAGATTTAGACTGGAGGGACATGAATGGGCTTTGAAAAGGAGTGAAGGGGAATCTAGGGTTGGGGCAACCCAAGGAGATACGTATGGTGCGCAGGATTTCGAAATTGGCAGCGATGGCAGTACTGGCAGGGGCGTTTGGTCTGGCGGGGATGGCGAGTTTGCGGGCGGACCCGGCCCCGGCCGCGAAGCCGGACGCGGAGGCACTGGCGGCAATGGCCTCGTCGCTGAAGTGGCAGACGGGAACGATTACGCTGAAGGACGGGCTGGCGACGATCAACCTGACCGACGACTTTCGTTTTCTGGGCAACGCCGATGCGCGGAAGGTGCTGCACGATATTTGGGGGAATCCGGACGATCCGGACATCCTGGGGATGATTTTTCCGAAGGACCGTGGACCGCTGGACGATAACACGTGGGCGGTGACGGTGAATTATGAAGACGGCGGATACATGAAGGACGACGATGCGGACAAGATCGATTACACCGACATGCTGAAGAAGATGCAGCAGGAGGCGTCGGACACGAACCCGGAGCGGGAAAAGGAGGGATACCCGAGCATCGAGCTGGTGGGATGGGCAGCGCAGCCCCACTACGACAAGGCGACGCACAAGCTGTATTGGGCGAAGGAGCTGCACTTTGGCGACTCGCCGGAGCATACGCTGAATTACGATATCCGCATCCTGGGGCGGCACGGGTGGCTGGTGCTGAGCGCCATCGCGGTGATGAACCAACTGCCGGAGATCGACGGGAAAGTGCCGGGGATTTTGTCCATGGTGGATTTCCAGCCGGGAAATACCTATGCGGATTTCGACCCGAAGGTGGACAAGATTGCGGAGTATGGGTTGGCGACGCTGATTGCGGGAGGGGCGCTGGCCGGGGCGGCGAAACTGGGGCTGCTGGGCGGGCTGTGGAAATTTATCCTGGTCGGCGGAGCGGCGGCATGGAAATTCATCCTGGCGGGGGCCGTGGCGGTAGGGGCGGCGGTGAAGAAGTTCTGGGGGAAGGTCACGGGAAAAGACGGTCGCGACAGCTAGCCATTCCACGCGCGGACGAATTGGGGTAGGCTGACGGGGCTGTGGTGGAACTGACGACGAATTTATTGGTGGATCTCGGGGGGTGGCCCGCGATGAAGGAAGCCCGTGCGCTGGTGGAGCGGGGGATGGTGCTGGAGGCGCGGCAGGAAGGGGCGGCGATTCGCGCGCAGGTGCGGGGAGCGGAACGGGTCTACGAGGCGCAGATCACGCTGGCGGAGCGGGTGGCGCAGGTGGAGGTACGGTGTACGTGCGTGGAATCGCGGCGGAGCGGGCGGGTGTGCGCGCATATTCTGGCGGCGGGGCTGGCGTTGCTGCGTCCGAAGCCGATGGCGGGGGCCCGCCCGACGGTGTCGCCGAAACCTGCGATCCCGGTGCAGTCCCCTGCCCCGGAGGCGGGGAGCGTGCCGGTGAAATTCGAGGTGCGGCTGGAGGGGGCGCTATCGGGGTTGACGCTGGAGCTGATCGCGCATTACGGGGAGAAGGAGTTTCCGGTGGGGGAAAAAGGGAGC
>CAJCII010000176.1 GCA_903970335.1 Bacteroidota bacterium
GACGGCGGGCGTGACCAATGCGTTCCTCGAAGGTCTCAATAGCCTGTTCTCCGCCACCAAACGCAAAGCTCGCGGCTACCGCACCACGCGTTACTTCATCGCCATGCTCTACTTCGTCGCCGCCAAACTCAATATCCCTTCATTACTCAAACCCTCATTCCACTGAAAATGCTGAGGAACCCAAAAAAATGATAAAATCGTCCCAAGCGCCACTCAATCTCATTCGACCGCACGCCTCTGCGATTTTCGCTTGAAAATAAATTCCGCCGCGACCACTGTCCCATTTCGACGAAGCATCGGAGACAATCAGCATGGAACTTAAAGCCTTCTACGCCGATGACAGTTACACGCACCTGACGCTCACGGGTAAGATGGATATCGCCGGGGTGAAGGAAATCGCCGATAAATTCTCCCGTCTGGCCGTGGAACGCAAACGAAACGTCATTGTCGAAATGTCGGGCGTTACTTTTCTCGGCTCGATGGGACTGCGCATCCTGCTCAGCACCGCCAAGGCTGTTCAGCGCGAGGGGAAAAAGCTGATCCTGCTCAATCCCTATCCGATGGTGAAGGAGGTTCTGGAGGCAGGCGGTCTGGCCGATGTGGTTCCGGTGGTCAACGATTCGGAAGCGGCGGTAAACTTGGCCTTGGACTGATGGTTGGTTGGGCCCGAATCCCGGACTATATGCATATCTTCCGCTTTTTCATCGACTGGCGTTGGATTTTTGTTCGCCTAGGGCTTACCGCCGCGAGTAAGGTCTAGGTTCCTGTTTTGTCCCGTAAAACCTTCGTTGATTTTCCAACCATGAATAGCACGACCAATTCGTTCGCCACCGCTCCAACTCCGCACGTCACCCTCACCCGACGTTCGCTTCCGCTCCTTACGGTCCTCCGGGGTATACTTGTGACTCTGAGCGTGGCCGGTTTGGCACAAGCCGATCCACTGAGCCAGCCCGTGGCACCGGTCAAGGCTGTGACGGATAACTATTTCGGCCAGCAGGTGACCGATCCCTATCGCTGGATGGAGAACCTCGATTCGCCCGAAGTGCAAAGCTGGATGAAGGCGCAGAATGACTACACCCGCGACTACTTGGGTCGGCTACCGGGACGGGACGACTTGGTCAAGCGGATCGAGGCGCTCGACAATGCCGCGACCCGGGTGGGTGGGGCGCAGCATCTCGGGTCCCGCTACTTTTATCTCAAACTGACCCCGCAGGACCAGACCCCGAAGTTGTATGTGCGCGACGGTCTCGATGGCGCGGAACGACTCCTCGTCGATGCCCAGGTGCTAGGTGGTACCGGCAAGCGCTTTACCATCAGCGAGTATTACCCTTCGCCGGACGGCAAACTGGTCGCGGTCGAAATCGCCGCCGGTGGATCGGAGGAGGGTGTGCTGCGGATTATCGACGCAACTACCGCCAAGCCGCTTCCCGACACGATCGACCGGATCTGGGGCGCATCGGTCAGTTGGGACGCGAGCGATTCGTTTTTCTATTTCTCGCGACTACAAAAGCTGGGACCGGACCAGTCGCCCAACGACAAGGAACTCGATGAGGAGTCCTACCTGCACCATGTCGGCGATGCGGAGGACAAAGATGTGGTGGTGTTGAGTCGCAAGACCTCGCCCGCTTTAAACATGATTCCCACCGATCAGCCAGGCGTGGCCATTCAACCGGGATCGACTTACGCCATCGGCCTGATCCAGCACGGCGTGAAAAACGAAATGACGCTGGTCTATTCGCCCGCCGATGCCGTCGCAGCGGGAAAACCACAATGGAAAAAGTTTGTCGACGTGACGATGCGGTGACCAATCTGTCCCTGAAAGGGCATGAGGTCTGGCTGCTGACGCACAAGGACGCGCCTCGCTTCAAGATACTCCATCTCGACCTCGATCACCCCGACATGGCCACCGCCGATGTCGTCGTGCCCGAATCGGACCTGGTCTTGAGGGACTTCGCGGGGGCGAACGATGCGCTCTATATCAGCGCAACCAAAGGCGGAATCGGCCAGGTCCTGCGGCTGGTCTACGGTGAAAAGTCGGCCAAGCCGATCGCTCTGCCGTTCGAGGGAGCCTTGAATGGCTTTTCCACCGATATTCAACAGAACGGCGCGCTGATGCGTCTGGCGGGTTGGACCCATCCGCCACAGTGGTTCGCCTACGATCCGACCAGCGACTCGATCGTCAACACGCATCTCGAACCGCTCAGCCCGGTCGATTGTTCGGGCATCACGTCGGAGGAAGTCCTTGCCCCTGCGGCGGACGGCACGCCGATTCCGCTCTCGATCATCTATAAGAAGGACCTGGCCTTGAATGGAAAAAATCCGTGTTTAATGGAGGGCTATGGCTCGTATGGGATCAGCCTCGATCCCTACTTCGATCCCACCCGCCTGGCCCTGCTGGAAAAGGGCATTGTCATCGCTTTCGCGCATGTCCGCGGTGGTGGCGAGAATGGTGAGGACTGGCACCTGGCCGGTCAGAAACTGACGAAGGAACACACGATCAGCGATTTCATCGACTGCGCGAAATACCTCATCGCGAAGGGCTACACCTCACCCGCCTATCTGGCCGGACGAGGCACCAGCGCCGGAGGAATCACCATTGGCGGCGCACTGACCCAGCGCCCCGACCTGTTCACGCTCGCCATCTGCAACGTCGGCGTGATGGACGCCCTGCGCTCGGAGTTCTCGCCGAACGGACCGTCCAATACACCGGAGTTCGGTACCGTAAAAGATCCGGACGGTTTCAAGGGGCTCTATCAAATGGACGCCTATCTCCACGTGAAGGACGGAACCCCCTATCCTGCCGTGCTGTTGATTACCGGTGCCAACGACCCGCGCGTTTCACCCTGGGAACTGCTCAAGATGACCGCTCGACTCCAGGCGGCGACCTCCAGTAAGAACCCCATTCTGTTGCGCGTCGATTACGATGCAGGCCACGGCATCGGTTCCTCCAAGACCCAGCGGGACTTAATTACGGCGGACCAAGCGGCGCTGCTTTTGGATCGCGCGGCCAAGGCAGACGGAGCCGCCCCGGCCAAGTAGTTCCCGACCGGCGGCTTGCGCCGGTTATTGCTGCGCGAAGGAGACCTTGAAGACCGTAGCTTCGTCGAAGAGCTTCGACGACGGCGGTTCAATGGTTACGGCATCGTCGTCTTGGTTCCAAGTAATCTTATCGTCGCTTCCGACCATGGCGATATCGGAAATCTGCCCATCGGCGAGCCCGGCATTCTTGCCCAGCGATTTGACCGTGACCGTTTTTGTTGGCCAACCGAGAACGATGACATAAAGAACATTCCCCTTGGAGGTAAACCGGATGTCTTCGGGCCCTAGTTTGATCGCCTTCTCGTTAAAGCCTTGCGAAGTGATGGCCGGGGCCTTGTCGATCGAGGGACCTTCACCACAGACCTTCCACGGACGAGTGTCATAGATGGCCTCTCCATTGACTTTCATCCATTTGCCGATGTCCTGGACGATGGCGACTTCTTCATCGTCGATGGTACCATCGCCACGTACGGGGATGTTCAGGAGGAAGGTGCCGTTCTTGCTGACGACGTTGGCCAAAGTACGAATGACCGTACTGGAGTTTTTATAGCCATGATGGTCGTAGAGCGCGCGGTCGTAATGCCAGTTGCCGATGCAGGTCTCGGATTGCCAGGGATACGGTTCGATCCTGGGACTGGCGCCGCGCTCGACATCCCAGACCATGCACTGTTTCTGTTCGTCATTGAGGATTTTTCCGAGGAGAACACCCTGGTTCTGGCCATTGTGCCAAAGCGCGTTGCTGTTGTAAAAGTGGGCGGCGATTTTCATCCCCACATCGCTGACCGGATAAAGCGGGAGAACGGTATCGTCGAAGTAGAGGATGTCGGGATGGTACTTGTTCACCAAGTCGAGGGTCCGGTTGTAGAACTTCTCGCAATAGGCATTGTCGGGTACATCGGCCGGGTCGCTCCAGTCCCAAAAATCGCTGACATTGCCGTGCCTGCTCGGCGTGTGGTTTTGGGCGTAAAGATCCTGGGGGTCGAGGCCGTCCCACCACTGGCCGGATCCGTCGGCCTTCGTCATTTTGCCATCATAGGGAACGCCCGCCTTGTCGCCGGTTTTGTCCGAACCCTGGGCTGGCTCGTACCAGCTCCAGGCATGTGCGGCATGGACACTGACTCCGAAGGGAAGGCCGTTGTCGCGGGCGGCCTTGGCCCAACCGCCGATCAAGTCCTTTTCTGGGCCCATGGCGACCGCGTTCCATGGCTGATACTTACTGTCCCAGTTGTCGAAATTGTCGTGGTGGTTGGCCAGGGCGACGAAAAATCGTGCTCCCGCGTCTTTGTAAAGCGCGACCAGTTTTTCCGGGTCCCAGTTTTCGGCTTTCCATAGATGGATGATGTCCTTGAAACCGAAAAGGGAGGGATGGCCATATCTGGCGAGGTGATCGTTGTAGGGTTTGCTCCCCTGCTGATACATTTTCCGTGCGTACCAATCGCCATCCTCCGGCTGACATTGCGGTCCCCAGTGGGCCCAGATGCCGAACTTGGCGTTCCGGTACCAATCGGGCACCTGGTATTGCTTCAGCGACTCCCAAGTCGGTTCGAATTTTCCGGTCTGCATCGGTTCGGCCGTCGCGCTGAGAGGCGTGGGGGTGAAAGTCATTCCCGGGGCTGCATCGTCAGCGTGAACGATAAAAACGGTGGAGAGAAGTAACGCGAGTGTACGGAAGATGTGTCCAGATACCATTTTTGCAATTTAGAGAAACACGGTCGATTGTCAGTGAAAATTCGACAAAAGAATCGAAAAATTTACTTCAGGCTTAAGTTGTGACTGCGGCACTTGGCTGGCTCGTCGGGAAAAGTGCCATTCCGCCCATCTCTTTTTCTCCTCGCGAAAGTACATGCCCTCGACCGCTATTCGACTAATGTTGCCTCTCCAATAAAAAATCGTCAACGTCGCAACAAAAGCAAAACCGACTTGTTAGCGTAATACATAATCGTTTTAGTGAAATCCCAGTACCAACCTTGGCCAACTCCCCAATCAATGAAATCTATCGCATTCTCACGTCGCTTTTCTTGCCTTGCCCTGGCCCCAGCCTTCCTCGCGGCCACTCTCCCGCTTCAGGCCGACGTCAAGCCCGCCAGCCCCTTCACGAGCCACATGGTCTTGCAACGCGACCTGAAAGTGCCCATCTGGGGCACGGCCCAAAACGGTGAGGTTGTGACCGTTACCTTCGCCGGGCAAAAAAAATCCGCCACTGCCGCGGCCGACGGAACGTGGCGCATCGATCTCGACCCCCTCCCCGCCTCCGCCGATGGTCGCGTCCTGACCCTTTCCGGCTCCGCCACTGCCCAGCCGGTGCAACTCGACGACGTTCTGGTCGGCGAAGTCTGGCTCGCTTCGGGCCAGTCCAACATGACCTTCCCCGTCTCGAAAGCCCACGCCTACTACGCGGGCGTGAACAACGAGGAGCAGGAGATCGCCGCCGCCAATTACCCCCAGGTTCGCATGTTCACCGGTGCCTGGAATAAGACTTACGAGCCACAGACGAGCGTCGGTGGGCAATGGCTCGTTTGCAGCCCCCAGACCGTCCCCGATTTCTCAGCCGTCGGCTATTTTTTCGCCCGTGACCTCAATAAGGAACTCAAAGTTCCCGTCGGCATCATCACCCTCGCCTTCGGTGCCAGCACCGCCGAAGCCTGGATTCGACGCGACACCCTCGCCGCCGATCCTCTCCTTAAGCCGATGCTGGACCGATTCGATGCCGCCTATGCTGCCTATAAGGCCGACCCCCAAGCCGATGCGAAATTCGCCGAGGCGCAAGCAAAAAACGCCGCCGCCGTCGCCGATGCCAAGGCCAAGGGACAAAAACCACCCCGCGGCCCGCACGATCCCGATCCCACCCACGACCAGCATAATGCCACCGTTCTCTTCAATGGCATGATCAACCCCGTAATTCCCTACGCCATTCGCGGCGTCATTTGGTATCAGGGCGAGTCGATCGTCGGCGGCGTGGCCGGGCGTACACTGTATCCGCACGTCCAGGAAACTTTGATTGCAGACTGGCGCAAGCTTTGGGGCGAAGGCGATTTTCCCTTCTACATCGTCCAACTCGCGGCACTCAACAACGGCAGTAACAACCCCTACGTTCGCGAGGCCCAGGCCACCGTGCTGAAGCTGAAAAACACCGGCATGGCCTGCACAATCGATATCGGCGATCCGGTCAATGTACATCCCAAGGACAAACAGGATGTCGGCGACCGCCTCACCCGTATCGCCCTGGCCAATACTTACGGCCAAAAGCTTGAGTATTCCGGCCCGCTCTACGATTCGATCAAGGTGGAAAATAACGCCATACGGGTGAGCTTCACCCATCTCGGCGACGGACTTGTCGCCAAGGACGGGCCGCTGAAATGGTTCGAGATCGCCGGGTCCGACCTGAAATATGTCCCCGCCGATGCCAAGATCGATGGCGCCACCGTCCTGGTTAGCAGCAGCCAAGTGCCCGCTCCCGTCGCCGTACGCTACGCCTGGGCGAACTATCCCGTCGGTTGCAACCTCTATAATACCGCCGGGCTGCCCGCCCCTCCGTTCCGCACCGACAACCTCCCGCAGCCCGAGCCAACGCATGTAACGCCTCCCCCGAATACGAATTAGCCCGCGGATTTGCCTGCTTCAGCAGAGTTGCATAAAATCGCCCTGCTGATTAACTGCTGACTGATGCCGCTACCCGAATTCCGTCGCGATCCGCTTCACCACGTCTGGGTCGTCTTTGCCCCGGAACGACAACGCCGTCCGCAGGACTATGCCCCGGCGGTCCGCAATGCCGAAACCATCGACCCCTTTGCCGAGGGCAACGAACGCCTCACCCCGCCCGAGGTTTTCGCCATCCGCAAGGAAAAGACCAAGGCCAACGAACCCGGCTGGAACGTCCGGGTCGTCCCCAACCGCTATCCGGCCTTGCGCGTCGAAGGCCAGCTCGAAGCCTCCCCCGTGGGCCTCTACGACCGAATCACCGCCGTCGGCGCACATGAAGTCATCATCGAGATGCCCGACTCCAATCTCGCCCTTGAGGACCTGCCCGTCCCGCGTATTGCCGAAGTCCTCACCGCTTACCGCGAACGGTTTATCGATCTCGACAAGGACACCCGCTTCCAGCACATCTACATTTTCAAGAACGTCGGCCCCAGCGCCGGGGCTTCCCTCGCCCACGCTCATTCCCAACTCGTCGCGCTCCCTCTCGTCCCTCCTGCCATCGAAGGCAAGCTCCTCCGCGCCCGCGCCCATTACGAAACCAAACAACGCAGCCTCTTCGCCGACATCCTCCACACCGAGCGCACCGACGGAGCACGTCTCGTCGCCGAAAACGACGCCTATCATCTCTTCTGCCCCTACGCCAGTCGCTTCCCCTTCGAGATGGCCGTTTTCCCCAAGCGCCACCACCCCGATTTCGCCTCCTGTGCTCCCAACGAGTTGCTCTACCTCGCCGAAGTCCTCAAGTTCGCCCTCCTCCGGCTCAATGCCGTCTTGGAAAAACCCGGCTACAACCTCCTCCTCCATACCGCCCCCTTGCGCCGCCCCAACACCGAACGCTACGCCAGCACCCGCTACGACTATTCCTGGCATGTCGAGATCGTCCCGCGCTTCAATTCCTTCGCCGGATTCGAGATTGGCCTCGGTGCCTACATCAACACCATCTATCCGGAAGAGGCCGCGCGCTTTCTCCGCGGGGAGGCTCACGCATGAAAGTTGTCCTTCTCTGGCACATGCATCAGCCCTACTACGTCAATCCCCTGACGAAAAAGGCCATGATGCCCTGGGTGCGCCTCCACGCCGTCAAGGGTTACCTCGACATGATCGACCTCGTTGCCGCCCAGCCCGAAATTCGCGTCAACTTCAACTTCAGCCCGGTTCTCGTCCGCCAGATTCTCGAACTTGTCCATCGTGAGGTCGAGGACGAATGGGAATCGCTCAGCCGCAAGCCCGCCGCCGAGCTCAACGAAAAAGACCGTCGCCACCTGCTCGAAAATTTCTTCAAGATCAACTGGGACACCCTCGTTCGCCCCTTCCCCCGTTACGCCCAACTCCTCGCCAAACGCGGGACCAACTACACCCTCGAAAAGCTCGACTCCATCGCGCGCACCTTCACCGAAAGCGATCTCCGGGACCTCCAGACCCTCTACAATCTCCAATGGTGCGGCTTCTCCGCCCTGCGCCGCTTTCCCGTCCTCAAGGAACTCAAGGCCAGGGGCCGCGATTTCACCGAGCAGGAAAAAAACACCGTGCTCGACCTCCACCGGCAGATACTTGCGCTCGTCCTCGGGGAATATCGCGCCGCCGCCGAACGCGGCCAGATCGAGTTGACCACCACGCCCTATTTCCACCCCATCATGCCGCTCGTCTACGACACCAATATCGCGCGACGTTGCCAGCCCCACTCCCCGCTACCCTCCCCGTTTTCCGCCCCCGAAGACGTCCGCGCCCAACTGCGACTCGCCCAGGAGTTGCACGAAAAAGTCTTCGGCCAGCGCGCCCGCGGGCTCTGGCCCTCCGAAGGCTCCATCGCCCCGGAGGTCGTCCCCCTCATGGTCGAGGCCGGATTCGATTATTTTTGCTCCGACGAAGGCAACCTCTTCAAAAGCCTCTCCGCCGATCCGGCCTGGAGCAATCGCCACATCGAACACTTCGAGCTTTTTCAGGGATGGCGCATTCATGCCAGCGGCGCATCCATCCAGGCCCTCTTCCGCGAACGCCCGCTCTCCGACTTTATCGGCTTCGACGCCGCCCGCAACGAACCCGCCAAGGCGGTGGCCCATCTCATCGACAACCTCAAGAATATCGCCAAAGTCGCCCCCAATGGCCGCGCCGTAACGCCCCTCATCCTGGACGGGGAAAATGCCTGGGAGGCCTTCCCCGACAGCGGCGAAGCCTTCCTCTCGTCCTTCTATCGCGCCCTCGTCGATACGCCCGAACTCACCCCCTGCCGCCTCGGCGATTACTTCGACGCCCACCCCGCTCAGGTCGAAACCTCCACCCTCCACTCCGGATCGTGGATCCGCAGCGATTTCGACATCTGGATCGGCGACCCCGAGGAAAACAAGGCGTGGGAGTGGCTCAAGGAAACCCGCCACTTTCTCGTCGAGCGCCTCGCTCAGGGCAACGTCCCCCCCGAAACCGCCGCCAGGGCCTGGTGGGAAATCTACGCCGCCGAGGGCAGCGACTGGTTCTGGTGGTACGGCCCCGACTTCACCATCGACACCGATTTTCTCTTCGACGAACTCTTCCGTCTCCACCTCCAGAACGTCTACCGCATCCTCGACCTCGAACCACCTGCCCACCTCGATGTCCCCATCTGCCTTCCCGGCCACGACCTCGGTTATTCCAAGCCGCTCCGCCTCCTCGATCCCGACCTTTCCGGCAAAACCGAAAACTACTTCAACTGGTTTGGCGCCGGGCAACTCGATTTGACCCGCCAACAGACCGCCATGTTTCAGGGGGACCGCATCGGTCGAAAATTATTCTTCGGCTTTGGTACCGACGATTTCTTTCTCCGCCTCGACCTCAACCGCCTCCCCGAGGCCATTGTTCTCCGCTTCCTCCTCCCCCACCCCGCCCGCGTCACCCTGCGACATCCCATGACGGGCGACGACGCGATCCATTTCGAATCGAGCCGGGACGGCGTTGTCTTCGATTCCGCTCCCGCCAACGGACTCCGGGCCCACTGGGGCCACTCCCTCGTTGTCGTCGTCCCGCGCTCGTTACTCCTCATCGAAGCAGGCTCCGAATTCGCGTTCTTCGTCCAGGTCCTCGAAAAGGGACTCCAGCGCGAACGCTATCCGGAACGTGGTGCCATCGAAATCGCCGCCCCCACTCTCGACTTCGAGGCCGAACAATGGTTTGTCTGACCTCCTTGCCGTTAAGGAATCTAGCGGTAATAACCTGGATAGGATGACGCAGCTTTTTGGTCGGTGGCAAGGCGCGAGGAGGGCGCATACCCGCAGTGGTCTGTAACCGACGAGCAACGCCGCCATCGACCAAAAGGGCAAGCCAGCTTATCCAGGTTATTACCGCTGGGTTCATAAGGACAATTACAAAATAGCGGTTGCTGATCCCTGCTTTTTGTGAGATGTAAGAGGCCATGATGAAGAAATTTTTGGGGGTTGCCGCTTTGGTTGGCAGCCTTCTCGCGGTTGGTTGTGGACACGATTCCAGCAGTTCGGACAATCAACCGGCTCCCCTGCCCGATACCAACAACGTCATGACCCCGGTGCCTCCGCCGGATGCGAGTTCGACGAACAACGCCATGGCCCCGGTGCCCCCCCCGGATGCCTCCAATACCACCGAGCCTGCAACGACGACCACGACCACGACATCTTCCACACCTCCGACTCCCCCCGCCGCCGTCAAGCCCCCCACCAATTACCCAATGGGCATCGTTATCCCCGGCAAGAAGGGCCTCTGCCTCAGCCCTTACGCGCAATATGCCGACCCGGTTGATATCAAGGGCTTTCCTCCCGGCACCTTTGTCCGCTGCCCCTATACCAAGAAGATCTTCATTGTTCCCGACACCAGCGGACAATAAATCCACCCTGCGGTGCTCCTAGACCGCAGCTAGTTTTGCGGACATGAAAGAGTATCACGACCTCCTGCGACTCGTCCTCGACCAAGGGAGCGCCAAGTCCGACCGTACCGGCACCGGCACCCGCTCCGTCTTCGGTGCGCAGGCCCGCTTTTCCCTCCGCGACAGCTTCCCCCTCCTCACCACCAAGAAGGTCCACTTCAAGTCCGTCGTCTACGAACTCCTCTGGTTCCTCCGTGGCGACACCAATGTCCGCTGGCTCCAGGAACACGGCGTCTCCATCTGGAACGAATGGGCCGATGCGGAAGGCAATCTCGGCCGCGTCTATGGCGCGCAGTGGCGCGACTGGCGCACCCCGCAGGGCGGCTCCATCGACCAGATTGCCCGCGTCGTCGAGCAGATTCGCCACAAGCCGGACAGCCGCCGCCACCTCGTCACCGCATGGAACCCGGCCGAAGTCGATGCCATGGCGCTGCCCCCCTGCCACGCCCTCTTCCAGTTCTTCGTCCTCGACGGCGAACTCAGTTGCCAGCTCTATCAGCGCAGCGCCGACCTCTTCCTCGGCGTCCCCTTCAACATCGCCTCCTACGCGCTCCTCACCTGCATGGTCGCCCAAGTCTGCGACCTCAAGCCTGGCGACTTCGTCCACACCTTCGGCGACCTTCACCTCTACGACAACCACATCGATCAGGCCCGCGAACAGCTTGGCCGCGACCTCCGCCCCCTCCCGCGCCTCGTCCTCAACCCCAAGGTGCGGGACCTGAACGCCTTCGCCTACGAGGACATCTCCCTCCTCGATTATAATCCCCATCCACCGATCAAGGCACCGATTGCCGTTTGATTTTAACTATGCCGCTTGCCTATCCGTCCATTTTCCAAGCGATTGCAGCGATGTCGGAGAACCGGGTCATTGGCAACAAGGGTAAAATCCCATGGCACTTGCCCGAGGATTTTCGCTGGTTCAAGCACAAGACGATGGGAGGGACGCTGATCATGGGGCGAAAGACGTTCGAGTCGATCGGCAAGCCGCTGCCGGGGAGGAAGACGATTGTCCTGACACGAGGCAATACGCCGATTCCCGAGGTCCAAACCATCTCCGATTGGAAAACCCTACGACAGCCCACAGAGGACGGATCGAATAACTATTGGGTGTGCGGAGGAGCGCAAATCTACGCCGAAATGCTCCCGATTTGTGCGTATCTCTATCTTACCCGAGTCAAACGCACGGTCGCAGGAGACACCTTTTTCCCGGAATTCGAAACCACCTTTCGGCTTATCGGCACGATCTACGAAAACACGGACTTTCGCCTCGAATGCTGGCTTAATCCCCAGCAAGGCTGGCGAGCCTATAACCCAGTTGATATCTGGCCCTTCCCATCCGAATAAACTCAAGATTTCCCCTGACCACCCCCGGAAGGCCTTCGCAATCGCGAGACCGTAATTCCATCCCCCAAGGCGCGTCATCATTGCCGAAGGATCGGTACCCGTACCAAAGCCATCTTCCTCTTCGGCCCTTTGCAGTCCTCCGTGCGAAACTGTTCCCTTCTTCTGGCCTTCGCCGGAACTTCCCCAAGACCCCGCCACGAGCACGTATCCGATAGGCCATTTCACCCGGTGCTCACTTGGCTGGCAGGGGCGTCAGTTTGGCGAAGACCACCTCGTTGTCGCGCATGGGGAAATCGCGGGACCATTGGCCGGAGGAATCGACGGTCACGTCGGCATCCTCGGTGGGGGTGCCGGAGGCGAGGGCCTTGAGCCGAGCGACTTGCGGGAGGGTAAGCTGGGAGGGTGCGCCGAGCTTGAGGTAGGCGGAGTAGGCGTCGTTCTCCTCGAAGCCGGTGCGGGTGACGCTGAGGTGGTAGGGGCCGGGCGGGAGGGAGGTGAGGCGGAGCTTCACCGGGGGCCTGTCCTTCGGGACGATGGGGTGGCGGAAGAGGTCCCAGTTGTCGATCTGCTCCGGGCCACGCGGGTCGGTCAGGTCGTAGACCAGGGCCTGAACACCGCCGGACTGGTCGCGGCAGACCCAGGAGCGGTCGTCGGAGTTCACAAGTTCGTCGTCGCCGAGCTGGTTGAGGAACTGATAGGCGAAGAAGGCGGCCTTCTTAATGCCTTGGAGGTTGATGAGGCCGAAGCCACCCTCGAAGGGGGTCTTGGGCGGGCCACTCTCCTCGAAGATGTCGGTGAAGGTCCAGTAAGACATGGAGCCAAGGGTCTCGGTGTGCCGGAGTTGTTCGAGGATGTAGGGGGACTCAAAGTAGCTGTCGTGAACGGGGTCGTGGTTGGAGTAGGAGGCGCTCCATTCGGTGATGTGGACGGGAAGACCGGGCATGGGCGACTTGGCGATGACGGAATTCTGGCTGCGGGCCACGACGGAAACGGAGTCGAGGTTGCGGTCGAGGTAAAGGCGCTGGTGGCCTTCGACATCGAGTCCGCTGGGGCCGTCGCCGAGTCCGTAGGAGTGGAAGGAGATGAAGTCGAGGGGAATTTTGTTGATGTCGCAGTAGGCGATCAGTTCGGGAATCCAGGCGGGTCCGGCCCCGGCGGGTCCACCGACTCGGTAGGCAGGATCGACGGCCTTCACGGCACGGGCGGTGTGGGCGTAGAGGTCGAAGTATTCGTCGCGGCGGGTGGATTCGGCCTTCGGGGCGAAGAAACCGGGGTAATTGGGTTCGTTCCAGATTTCAAAGTACCACTGGCGGACCTCGTCGGCACCGTAGCGTTCGGTCCAATGCTTGACGAGGGCGGTGACGAGGACGTCCCAGCGATCGTAGGATTTGGGCGGGGAGACGTTGGCGTTCCACCAGAAGATGGTGTTGGGCTGGCTGGCGAGGGCCTTGGGCATGAAGCCGATTTCGACGAAGGGGCGGACGCCGATGGAGTGGAGGAAGTCGTAGACCATGTCGATATACTGCCAGTTGTAGACGGGGTTGCCCTTGGCGTCCTCGGAGTAGACGCCGAGTTCGTCCTGCAGCAGGCCGTGGCAGCGGAGGTACTCGAAGCCGATGGCTTGATGGCAGGTGCGCAACTGATCCTGCCAATCGGTGCGGAGGCCTTCGGCGAGTCGGCCCGCGCCAACGCAGCGGCGGTAGACGGTGGACTTGGGACCTTTGACCTGGGTGTAGTCGGCGGAGACGATGCGCGCGGGTGGTGATGGCGTTTGCGCGGAGGCGAAGACAAGAGCGAGGAGCAGGAAGCAAAGGGAGGCGGTGGATTTCAAGGAGACGATTTTATCGCGCGACATCTGAGTGGCAAGCGTGCAGGGCGCGAAGATTTTTTTTGGGATAGGCCTGTCCCGTGCCCGTCCCATTTTCCCCGTCCAAGGCAAGTTGATGCAAGGGAGGTGGGGCTGATCGCTTTCGTCTTGAATTGCGCGTCAACCCGATTAAATTTCACCCATGGCTCCGCTGAGTGTTCATGCTCATTATGACGGCAAGCAGATTCTGCTCGATGAACCAATGGAACTGCCGGTCGGACGGCGGTTGTTGGTGACGCTACTGGACGCTACCGACGAGGAAACGGATCATTACGTTCTGGCGGCAGCGGGCCTGTCCGCCGCTTATGGAACCAGCGAGCCTCAATACTCCGAAGCTGATCTTCGCTGTTGCGCAGGGTAAGGTTTGTGAGCTTGGAAAAGCGCGAGGTCTTCTTTGATCTCCTCGGCGACATCGGCTGGCTGGTTTGGTATGCTTTGGGCATAAAGTTCCCATCTGACGGCACCATCAAAATCGCCGGTCTCGGCGGTTGACACAGCAAGCGTATCGATGAAATTGGGATTTGCCCAATTGGTGATTTTACAGGCCTGCGCGGCGTCCTTCAGGGCCTGCTTGCCGTCTCGCAAATCGGTTTGCAGAGCTGTAGCCTGAATCCAAGCGCGTCCATTGTAGGCGTTGAAGTTGCTCGAATCGATCTGAAGCGCCTCGTTATAGTTGGCGAGGGCTTTCGGATATTCTCTCTTGTCCGAATAGATGTTTCCAAGAGCGCAGAAAGCTTCCTCTTTATCGTCTTTTGCTGTTTCACCGTTTTCGTCGCCTTCATCGCAGTAACGGATGAGGTCGCTGTAATCTTTGATCGCACCTTCGAAATCTCCTTTTTCATAATAGGCCCGTGCCCGACCCTGTAAGAGATTGCATGCCTTGGGGGCTAAGCGGAGACCTTGACCGAATGCTTCAATGGCGCGATCATAATAGCGTCCCTCAAAGAATTTCTGGCCGAGACTATAATAGTAAAAGTCGTCTGGCTTGGAAAAGCTGTCTTCCATTTTCGCTGGCACTAGCAGCGAGGAGTTCGCGATCCAGATGGCAAAATAGGGCCGACGCGAATCTTTTCTCTTCATCAAAATGAGAAAGGGCTTGTCGAAAAGCATAATGTGGGGCGGAGGGCCTTCTCCTGTGTCATTGAGGACAAGGGCTGACTCGGATTTTAGAATAGCCCCGTTTTCGTTGAGTTGCAGTTGCACAACTTGAGAGGCCTTTGTAATGACGACCGACGAATTGGAAGAAATTTGGGTGCTTTTTTCCGGCTCAAGAACGAGGCCTTCGAGCTCGGTAAAGTCTCGCCTTAGATCAAAGTTCAGCTTGGGAATGGCCAGATCGTCTCCCCACATTGCGTCAACCGGTTTGTCGTTTTTCGCGCGCTGTAACACGCTCGCGACGGTAGCGGCCAGTGTCGGCCCCGGCGTTACTTTGGCGAGAAGCAGTTCGTCGTTGGGAGACGTGGTCTTCAGTTCGACGATGAAGTCGTCTGGCGATTTGTAGTCGCAGATCGCGATTTGCTCGAGAAATTTGCCCGACTCGCCCACGCGCGGATCGGCAAGTGAATCGATGCCAAAAGCCTCGACTTTTTTTCCCGCAAAGACGATGAGGTTCGCGATGCTGAGCCGGTAGCGAAAGGAGAGATTTTTATAAAGGTAGGCATAAGCCACAAAATCACTTGGCCGAGGGTTTGTTGGTTTCTCAGGAATTAATTCGGGCAAGGCAGCGCCTTGAAAGGTTTTTTGCAACGCCGCACGAATCTCGTCCTCTACGTTGTTTTTCTCGAAATCGGCCACCGCTACATAACTGGCGGGATCGAGATCGGCGGCGGTGAAATCTTGTCGATTAAGGAGGTCGGCGGTTGGCGATGGACTGGTGAAGTGGAGTTTTTCTCCAACTAGATCGATGGCCTTGTTCCAGGCCAGTTGCATGGTCCCGCACCAAAGCACATTTTTGGTGGGATCGAGCGGGACATCGGCGTAAGCCAACACCTGGGTGTCCTTTAGCGTGGAGACCTCGGCCTTGAACAGACCTTCCTTGGAAAAAGAACCGTCGTTCGAGACAACCGGAGGGTTAGCCAGAGTGTCGGCAATCAGTGACCCGCTCGTAAGTCCAAGCACGACCCATGCGCGCCATTTCATGCCTCCAGATGGTAGGTTGCCGTTGGCGACAAAGCCAGCTTTAGTCGAAAAAGTCATGACCCTGCAAGAGGGAGAAGAGCTTTGCTCGAAGTTGTCTTTTGCTGCTAATGCCTTGGCGATCTGGAAGTTTACAAAGTAGTTTTAGCAGAAGCAATTTAAAGCCGTAAGTCGACTTGGCTCATCTTGGCAATCCCTCTTAGAAGGTCTCCACCGGAGACCGCTTTCCATCATCCACCGACCGCTCGGCCGCCGCTTCCGCGCCGAGGGTATCGATGCGGAGTTGGTAGATTTTTCGGTCGAGCGCCGCGTGGGCGTCGAGGGAAAAGGCGTGGGGCGGATCGAGCTTCTCGCGCAGTTGGGCGATCCGTTCGGCGGCTTCGGCGGCACGTTGCGGCGAAATCGTTTCGAGCGCCTTGGCCGCCTCGGGAATCAATTCGGGCCGGTGACAGAGCAGGACGAGATCGTTGCCCGCCTCGACCGCGCGGGTAACCGATTCCGCCAGCCCGTAATGACCGACGATGGCGCCCATGTCGAGGTCGTCGCTTATGACCACCCCGCGATAGCCCCACTCGACGCGGAGGAGGTCGTGGATGATTTTCCGCGAGAGGGACGAGGGATAGCCGCTGTCGTCGAGGGCCGGGTAATTGGCGTGGCCGACCATCATGGTATCGAGTTCCGGGGCCAGGGCGCGGAAGGCCTGCCATTCGGTCGCTTCCAGTTCCGCCCGGCTCCGCGCCACGACGGGCAGCTCGTGGTGGGGATCGACCGCCGCGTGGGTGTAGCCGGGAAAGTGTTTGCCGCAACTCAGAATGCCCTGCTCGCGCATGGTGCGGTTAAAGGCCCCGGCATTCCGCACGACCTCCTCGGGCACAAGGCCCCAGGTGCGGTTCTTGAGCGAGTTATCGAGATCGCCGCCGAAGGAGACATCGACCACGGGCGCGAGGTCCAGGTTGAAGCCGAAGAGGCGGAGGATTTCGCCGGTCAGCGCGCCGTGCCGCTCAATCAGGCGCAGGTCGCCCTTTTCCCGGAGGTGCTTCGCGCTCGGCGGTTCGGAGCCGCATTCCTTGAGGCGCGAGACGCGTCCGCCCTCCTGATCGATGGTCACCACCGGCTCGTGGCGGACCTCGCCGCGGAGGTCGTCGACGAGCTGACGCAGTTGCGCCGGTGCCTTGATGTTGCGTCCGAAAAGAATGAAGCCCGCAGGCTGGACCTGCCGGATAATGCCCGCCGTTTTCGCGTCCAGCTCCGTGCCGGGCACGCCCATGAGAATGTAACTGCCACCGTTCATGCCGTAATAGGGCAAAACTCCCCGTTGGATTCAAGCGCAAGTTTTGCTAAGTTAACGGGAATGCCAACTTACGAGTACGAATGTGCCAAGTGTAAAAAGGGTTTCGAAATTTTCCAATCGATGAAGGACGACGCGCTGAAGGTCTGCCCGAAAACCAAATGCCGCCAAAAAACCTGGGGCAAGGGGAAGGTGAAGCGGAAAATCGGCGCGGGCGCGGGATTCATTTTCAAAGGCTCCGGGTTTTACATCACGGACTATCGCAGCGAAGGCTATAAGAAAGACAAAAGCGATTCGACCAAGGCCAGCGAGACCGCGTCGGCCCCGGTGGCAAAGTCCGATACCGCCAAGGCTGAGTCTCCCAAACCGGCCGCTAAACCGGCGGCCAAAGCCGACTCCTGAGGTGAACCGGCGCCTCCTCATCCCCGCCCTGGCGACATGCCTGCTGGCCACCGGCAGCGCCAACCTGAGGGCCGACGATGAAGCGCAACCGCCGCCCGATCCCTCCACCGCCACCTGCCCGACTTACCCAGCCGTCTCCTGCACCAGCACCGATACCCTCGCCTGCTCGGAGACGCTGCAACTCGCCATCGATGCCCGCAACGCGCTTGGCCCTGTGCTGCTGCTCGGACAAAACTGGCGCTTCCCCGTCCATATCCGGATCGTCACGACGGACGATCCCCTCGCCGCCAAAGTCACCCAGGAAAGCGTCTCGGTCGTGCCGGACAACGACACGATGCGAATCGAAGCGATCCTGCCCTCCTACGACCCGGATGCGCGCGAGTTCATTCAACGGCAGTTCGTCAGGGCGATGCTCTGGGAGAAGTTCTTCGCCTCGACCAAAAAATTCGACACGGCCCCGCGGCTCGAGGTCGTCCCCGTGTGGCTGCTGGAAGGGCTGCGCGAGACGCTCAACGAAGACCCCGGACACGATCGCGAAAGCATCGTCCGCAAGGCCGTGCAGGCCCAGCGGGCCCCGCCGCTGGACGAGGTGACGAGTTGGCAAGAACTGAGCGACGACCGGTTGCTCGGCCTCTGGCAGCGCTCTTTCTGCTTTTATCTGGTCGATAGCCTGATCCGATCGGGCCCCCAACGGGTCGGTTTTCAGCAATGGTTGACCACGCTTTCGGGCCCGAATCCGACGTCGGCGCAAGTGCTTTTCCCCACGGAAGCGGGCTGGCAGGGAGAACTCGATTCCGCCATGCAGCGGAGCCGGGACATCGTTTATTCCTGGGACGAAACGATGGCCGAACTCTCCTCCGCGGAGGTCATCGCCATCGATGCGGACAAGCCGTCCGAGACCCGCATTTGCACGCTCGATACCGTGAGCAACTTTCCCATGGGTCCCAAATTGGTCGCCGCCCTCCAGAAAAAAATTTACGATCTGACGGCCTTGGAACTTCGCGCCCACGCGAGTTGGCACCCCATCCTGGATCTCTATTGTTCCGGACTGACGGCGCTCGTGGCCGACCCGGACAATGGTAAAAAATTGATCCGGCAGGCCCACGATCTTCGCGTCGCCGAGATGGCCCATCACCAGAAGCTGGTCGATTACGTCAACTGGTTCGAGGTCACGAAGGATTTCTCCTCCAACACGTCTCATTTCCAATCCTATTTTTATACTGCAACGGAAATGGAGCGCGTCCAGGCCGACCCGGACCATCCCAATCCCATCCGCGCGAGCCTGCTCCAGCTCGAGTCGCAGTTCTGATTCTTCGCATGAAACCGCCACCGACGATCGGGCGTTACCGACTGCTCGACGAACTCGGCTCCGGTGGGGAAGCGCTCGTCCTTCGCGCCGTCGACACTTCAACGCAGGAGGAAGTCGCGCTGCGTCTCGCGCTCGCCGCCGCGACTTTTACCGCGCCCAAGGAATGGCCCGAGGTCCATCCCGGTTGGGTGCGATGGCTCGATTGGGGAACCGATCCGCAACACGGGCCGTGGCAGGTTTTTGAGTTGCTCGGAGGAAAGACGCTGCGCCAATCGGTGCAGTCGTCCGGGCCGCTCGCCTGGCCCGAGTGGCGTTCCTTCGTCCATCAGTCACTGGAGGCGGTGAAAGCGTTGCATGTCGCCCGATGGGTCCATGGCGACTTGAACGGAGACAACTTCGTGCTCGCGGGAGCCGAATGGAAACTACTCGAGTTGCCGTTCCTCCGCTTCGAGCCGCCGCCGGGACGGACCGCGCTCTTCGGCAGCATCCACACCCTCTCGCCGGAACAACTCAACGGCGTGAAGGCCGATGCCGCCTCGGATTTTTTCGCCCTGGGGTGTCTCTACTATTTTGCCGCGTGCGGCGAATTTCCCCATGCCGGGGCGAGCAGCCGGGAAATCGCCATCAACCGGCTTCGTTTTCCTGCGGAACCTCTGGCCGAAAAAGCCCCGCACTTGCCCGCCAGTTGGAGCGGCTGGGTGATGAATCTGCTCGCGCTCGCGCCCAAGGGCCGGAGTCCGACGATGCCGGCAGACGAGACCACTTAATCGAGAGAAGCGAGGTGCGAATCGGCGAAACCTTCCTCTTCGTCCATCTCCGTGAAGACCTTCAGTAAGACCCCCATCGGATCGTCCCCGACGATCGTGTGTTCCGGCGCGGGCGTGTCGTAGGTAAAAAGGAAGCTGCCTCTTTCGATGCCGACGACACCCATGAGCGCACGGCGTCCCCGCTGGTTCTGGTAAAGCGCGTGGGTGATGAATCCCTGCTCGAAGTAGACCACCCCGGTGACGCCGCTCTCCTGCGTTACGGTCAGCTCGCCCGTCTTGCGCCCCTGCACCAGGACCTGCGCGAGATCGACCATCGAAAACTGGCCCAAATCGCCCCGGAGATTTTGCGAGGAGTGCCGCCCGCTCTCGCCATTCACTTCGGCCCGCCCCGGCTTTTTTTCGATCTTGTCGGCCAGACTGATAACCGCGTCGATTTTCTGTCTCGCCGCGTCGAGGTTCAATTCCTTGTCGATCAAATTTTCCGCCACGGACCGGGCCAGTCCGCTGGTTTCCGTGGCCACGCGCCGTTGCACCAGTTCGTCGATTGCCAATTCCTGATCGGAAATCACCCGCAGGATGGACACGATGATATGCCCGGTGTTTTCGTCCAGATTAAAAGAAACTTCGACGCCCTGCTTTTCGCCGCTGGTCTTCAGCAGGGAAAGCGTATACGTCGGCTTGTAGGCGCCGAACTCGGAACGGCTATTGGCGTGGCGGGCCAGCATCATCTGGAACCCATTGTTGGCGATCAACCGCGTGGCATGACATTCGACCAAAAGATTCTCCGTGGTATAGCCGGTCAAGCGATGGAAACGCGTATTGGCGCGGACGGGCTGCCCGCCTTTCTCGAAGACAATCATCGGGATGGAGCATTTTTCGAAAAAACCCTGGTACTGGGCCTGGTCGGTCTCCAGTCGGAGCGTGGCTTCGAAGAGCTCCTTGTTCTTTTTGGCGAGGACCTGATGGTGCTTTTCCATGGCGCGCATCTGTTCCTGGATATATTCCATCTGGCGCACAATCAGGCGTTTGACCGAAGCCAGACCGAGAAAGGACCCTTTGTCGTGGACGATAATGTCCTCGTAAAATCTCGGGGAATCGGCCCGGCCATGCACGATTTGCCTGACCAGTTCTTCCATCGGCATGTCCGCCTCGACAATCATCGGGTCGTTGATCATCACCTTCGTAATCGGTTGTTCCGCCATCACGGAATAGCCGAATTTATTGCCCGCAATCCGCGCATTCAGCGATTCCCGACTGACCAGCCCGCAAATCCGGTCCTGATGGAAGACCGTGGCGTATTCGATCGTCGGATTGGTCTTGAACCATTCGATGAGACCCTTGACCTGCATGGTCGCGTCGAGGATCGCATCGGAGTTGACTAGGTCGCGGGTTGTGAATGTGCTTGCCATAAGTTCCTCTCGTTTTCGGATCAACCGAATCGTCCGTTAATGTAAGCTTCGGTCGCTTCCTCCTTCGGGCTGGAAAAGATGTTTTCTTTCGCGTCGAATTCGACCAACTGCCCCATGTAGAAAAAAGCGGTGTAATCGGAAACCCGTCCGGCCTGCTGCATATTGTGCGTGACGATGACGATGGTGTAGTCCTGCTTGAGGTTGAGAATCAATTCCTCGATTTTCGCCGTGGCCACCGGGTCGAGCGCCGAAGCCGGTTCGTCCATCAACAGCACCTGCGGATTGATCGAAATGGCCCGGGCCAGGCAAAGCCGCTGCTGCTGGCCACCGGAAAGATTCACCGCGTTCATCTTGAGACGATCTTTGACCTCCTCCCAGAGACCGACTTTTTGCAGGCAAATTTCCACCTGCTGGCCGATCTCCTGGGGCGTGCCGAGCCGGTGCAGTCGCAAACCGAAGGCGACGTTGTCGAAAATACTTTGGGGAAACGGATTGGACCGCTGGAAAACCATCCCGATGTAACGACGCAGACGGATGGGGTTGATTTGCTGATCGTAGATGTCCTGATTTTGAAAGAACACCCGACCGGTCACCCGCGTCTTCGGAATGAAATCGTTCATCCGGTTGAAACAGCGCAGAAGCGAAGACTTGCCGCAACCCGACGGCCCGATAAAGGCGGTCACCGCCTGCCGTGGAATTTGCATCGTAACATCGTTCAGCGCCTGATGCCGTCCGTAGAAGAGACTTAGATGCTCGACCTGAATGATTGGCGGAAGCGCAGCCTGCCGGGCAGTCTCGTCGGGCGCGCTCGCCAGCGTGTAGCTTTTGGCTTGGCCGGAATCGGCGTCGTAGGTTTGGACGGGGGTGCTCATGGCCTTAGTCGTGTTGAAGGTTTTGCAGGCGTCGTCGCACCCGCGCTCTCGCGAAGATGGCCACTGCGTTGAGGAGGAAGGTCAGTAGCAGCAGGGTGGTCACGGTCGAAAAAAGCAGCGGACGAACCTGGTCGATGTTGATTGACTGTGTGGCCATGTTGTAAACGTGGTAACCGAGTTCCATGAATGGATCGGTCAGCCCTTGCGGAAGATTTTTCATGTAATAGACCGCCCCGGTAAACATGATTGGCGCGACTTCCCCTGCCCCGCGACTGACTGCGAGGATGCCCCCCGTCAGGATACCGGCGCTGGCCTGCGGCAGGACGATTTTCCACAGCGTCTGCAACTTGGTCGCCCCCATCCCCAGCGCGGCATCGCGAATACTCGTGGGCACGGCGCGCAAGGCCTGCTCGGTGCTCACCACCACCACGGGCAAGGTCAAGACTGCCAGAGTCAACGCGGCCCAGATCAACGAAGGCTTGCCCCAGACCGGGTTCTTGGTCTGGAGGATGTAGGCGTCGATGCCACTTCCGATGGTCAGCACGAACAGTCCCAGGCCGAACAAGCCGAAAATTATCGAGGGCACCCCGGCCAGATTATTGATGGAAGAACGAATGATCCGGGAGGTCCAGCTCCTGGAGTCCGCAAACTCGTTCAGAAAGATACCTGTGATGATCCCGACCGGCATGACTAAAATTGTCATAAGAAAAACCAGGAGCACCGTGCCGACGACCATATCGAAAACCCCCGAGTGTTCCGGGTCGAACATCCCCTCCCCGTTCGATCCACCCGCCCGCGTAAAGATGAAGCCTGGCGTCAGCCCCCGCCACCCCTCGCTCAACACATAGGCGACGATCAAAAAGACGACCCCGGCCAGGAAAAAGGCAGCGGAGCGAAAAATGGCCGTGCCGATGGTCGTCCGGCTGAAAATCGGCACCGAAAACAAATCCAACTTGGTTTCGGGTAAGTAGGCGGAGCTCATACCACGGAACTCCCCAGTTGGGTTTCGGCCTGTTCGGCCAAACGGTGTGCTTCCGCCGCGGTCGAACCCTCCAGCCTCGACTTCAGGCGTTGTAGAATGATATCGGCAAGGATGTTGCCCAAAAAGGTGATGAAAAACAGCATCGTGCCGATGAAAAAGAGAATGTGGTAATGCGCACTGTCTTGTGCGGCCTCGTTCAATTCGGCGGCGATCGTCGCCGTCAGGGTCCGGGCCGATTGAAAGATGGATAGATCGAGAGTGGCGGCATTGCCGGACGCCAGCAGCACCACCATCGTCTCCCCAATGGCCCTCGCGAACCCGAGCACCACCGCCGCAAAAATGCCGGGCATCGCCGCCGGCACGACCACCCGCATGGTGGCATGCCAGTTCGTCGCGCCTATCGCCAGCGCGGCCCGCTTGTGCGTCACCGGAACCGCTGTGATGGCATCTTCCGCAATGGTAAAAATCACCGGAATGACCGCAAGGGCAAGGGCCATCCCGGCGACCAACGCATTCAGTGGCGTGTAGTGCGAATCGAAAATGTGCAGCGGCCCCAGCAGAACGGAGAGTCCCGTCAAACCGAGAAAACCGAGGACAACGGAAGGAACACCGGCCAGCAATTCGATGAACGGCTTGATCACCTCCCGCGTTTCCGGTCGGGCCAGTTGCGAGACGTACGTCGCCGCCATCAGCGAGAGCGGCATGGCGAACAATAGAGCGATGAAGGTGATTTTAAGGCTGCCGAATATCAAGGGAATGACATTGTACTTTTCGATGTTGCCGATCGGCTGCCAGATAAAGACCGGCATGTTGTAGCCCTCCCATTGATAAGGCAGGAACATCATGCCCCACGTGGTGGTGTTTAGCTTGCTGTCGGGCGAGTTGCCGGCTTTGAGTTCCTCATTCCGGGAGACGATGAGCTGCTGCAACACGTCCGGAGAAAGCCTCGCCACTTGGCTCTCGGTCAACTGGAGGAAGACGGCAAGTTCCGCCGGAGACTTGTTAACCGCGTCCTCCGGCTTCATCGTCAGCCCCGAACGCGAATTGTCGGTCTGTTGGAGAAGAACCGGGAGACTTTCTTTCGCGATAAAAATGAAGATGAGCAATACCGCGGCAATCGCGGAATAGGAAATCAGGGTGATGCCTCGGATGATGGCATTTTCCAGATAGCTTCCCGGACGCTCGTAAAGCGTAACGCTCAGTTCTTTTTCGAGCTCCTGGGGAGGAACGAAACCAAGGACGGTGCCGCGCGAAAGCTCTGGAAGCGATGTCGTGGTTGGATTCATGCGAAAAGCCGGATGGCTGTCTTATTTGGATTTTGTCGTTTTCAAAAAGGCCAGTTCTGCTTCAAGTTTCTCCTCCCGCTCGGCCACTTTGGCTTCACGCAACGCGACCGCTTCCTCGCGGACCAACACCCGGGCTTCCCGCTCCGACAGAGAGAGCGGCGGAGGTGCCGGAGGTTCGAGCTGAGGATCGGGCATCAGGGCTGTTGGCGCAATCACCGCAGGCGCGGTGGCCGGTGAAGACGCGGTCTCGCCTGAGGTTGGCTTCGTCGAAGTTTGCGAAGGGTTCGCTGCGACCGGCCGAGCTGGAGGAGGCGGCGGAGCGGAAGTACTGTCCGGCGCGGTTGTTTTCTCGTCGGCTTTCGCCACCACTTTGGGCAGACCAAAGTAGCCGGATTTGACCACGACATCCTGACCGGCCGGGCTGGCCACCCACTGGATAAATTTCATCGCCTGCTGATTGGTCGTGCGGGGGTTGAGGTAATAATTCAAGCTGCGGGAGAGTGGATAGACCTGGCTTTCCACATTTTCCTCCGTCGGTAGCCAGGAGGGAGAGGAAGGGTCCGACTTGATGGAGACCAGCTTCACGCCTTTGTTGTAACCGATGCCACCGTATCCGATGCCCTTCGGGTCCTTGGAAACGGCATCGTAAACCGCTGCGGTACCCGGGAGCGTTTGCGCGCGCGTGGTGTAGTCGGCACCCTTGAGGACTTCGTCCTTCACATAGGAATACGTGCCCGAGGTGTTCTCGCGGCTGTAGACGTCGATTTCCTCGTCGGGACCGCCGAGCTGGTTCCAGTTGGTGTAGTCGCCATGAAAAATCTTGCCGAGCTGGTCGATGGTCAACTCCTGAATGGGGTTGCCGGTGTTAACGAAGATCGCGATGCCATCGAGCGCCGCACTGAAGCGGCTCGGTTCCGATCCGACGTTGACAAGAAAGTCCTGCACCTCCTTGGGTTTGATGAGGCGGGAAGCGGCGGCGATGTCCGTGGTGTTATCGCGCAAGGCGGCGATGCCGACGCCGGAACCTCCTCCGGAAACCTGGATATTGGTTCCGGGAAATTCCTTCATGTACTCCTGGGCCAGTTGCTGGTTCATGACCAGCATGGTGTCGGAGCCTTTAATGGTGACATTCTGGTCTTGGGCGGCGAGGCCCGTCGCGGTGACCAGAAGCAGGACCACTGCCTTTGCCGCTACGCTTTGAATCGGAAACATCGGACTACCTCCTGAGGGAGAGTATCCGACTCGATTGCGGCAGGAATGTTACTGGCGGGTGTCGTTCCGGAGAAATTCTTGGGTGGCTTATATGTCCTATAAAAATAGGGCAGACTGGCGATAGAGGCGAAAGAGGCGGAGGTGTTTTCGGGGGCTAAACTTTGAGGGCCTAAAGCAGATGGCCCATTTTGGTGCGCTTGGTGCGGAGGTAGGCTTTGTTGTGGATATTCGTATCGCCGAGGATGGGGACGGTTTCGACGATGCGGAGGCCGTAGCCGGCGAGGCCGACGACTTTTTTTGGGTTGTTGGTGAGGAGACGGAGTTGGCGGACGCCGAGGTCGAAGAGGATCTGGGCGCCGAGGCCGTACTCGCGGAGGTCGGAGGGGAAGCCGAGTTTGAGGTTGGCCTGGACGGTGTCGTAGCCGTCTTCCTGGAGCTTGTAGGCGTGGATTTTGGCGGCGAGGCCGATGCCGCGGCCTTCCTGGCGCATGTAGAGGACGATGCCGCGGCCTTCCTTTTCGATTTGGCGGAGGGCGGAGTGGAGCTGGCTACCGCAGTCGCAGCGGCGGGAGCCAAAGACGTCGCCGGTGAGGCATTCGCTGTGGACGCGAACGAGGACGGGGCGACCGTCGGAGACATCGCCTTTGACGAGGGCAAGGTGATGCTCCTGGTTCATGGTGGAGCGATACAGGAGAAGATCGAATGTGCCGTAATCGGTCGGCATTTTCACGCGTTGTTCGAGTTCGATCAGCTTTTCACGACGGCGACGGTACTCGATCAAATCGAGGATGGTGCAGAGCTTGAGCTTGTGCTTTTTCTTGAACGCGAGGAGATCGGGCAGCCGCGCCATCGTGCCGTCGTCCTTGACGATCTCGCAAAGCACGCCCGAGGGATCGAGCCCCGCCATGCGGGCGAGATCGACCGCGGCCTCCGTATGGCCGCTGCGCTGCAGCACGCCGCCGCTCTTGGCGCGCAGGGGAAAGATGTGGCCGGGTTGAACCAACTCACCCGGTTGCGATTTTG
>CAJCII010000177.1 GCA_903970335.1 Bacteroidota bacterium
GAACGCTCTCGTCCTTCGCGGAAAAGCAGGCAACGACCGAATTGCTGGATTACGAGACCATCTATCAAGGCGCTTCCGACTGGAAATTGATGACGCCGATCGACCATCCGATCGAGCCGAGTCGGTGCCTGGTCACTGGCACCGGTCTGACCCACTTCGGCAGCGCCAGGGACCGTGACGCCATGCACACGCGGACTGAGGAAGAATTGACCGATAGCATGAAGATGTTTCGCCTGGGCGTGGAGAAAGGGCGTCCCGCCAATGGAGAAATCGGGGCCGCGCCGGAATGGTTTTACAAGGGCACCGGATCGATCCTCAAGGCCTCGGGCGAGCCGCTCGACGTACCGTCCTACGCAGAGGACGGCGGAGACGAAGCGGAAATCGCCGGCATCTATTTGATCGGCCCGGACGGGCGGCCCTGTCGTCTCGGCCTGGCCACGGGCAACGAATTCTCCGACCACCGTTTCGAAAAGAAAAACTATCTCAATCTCGCCGGCTCGAAACTGCGCAACTGCGCGCTCGGCCCGGAGTTAGTGCTCGACGCGCCATTTCAGTCCGTGCCCGGTGAAGTGAAAATCGAGCGCGGCGGTTCCGTGATCTGGTCCAAAGCGATTTGCACCGGCGAAGCCGAAATGTGCCACAGCTTGCGGAATATCGAGCACCATCACTTCAAGTTCGAGGGGCACCGCCGTCCCGGCGATGTGCATGTCCACTTCCTGGGCGCGCACAGCCTCAGTTTTGGCAGCGGAATCGAGCTGACCGACGGCGACCTCATGTCGATCCGTTTCGAAGGGTTCGGGCGAGCCCTGCTCAACCCGCTCAGCGTTCCTTCGCGTCTCGATCCCCTCATCACGGTGTTCAACCTTGGATAATAATATGAAAGAAAAATCTGTTGCCTTTCTTGGTCTCGGTATTATGGGTTCCGGCATGGCGGGACGACTTCTCGCCCATGGTTTCCACGTCTCGGTTTACAACCGCGATCCGCAAAAGGCCGCGCCCTTGCAGAGTGCCGGAGGGACGGTGGCCGGTTCGCCTCGTGAAGCGACCGATGGAGCCGCCGTCGTCGTCAGCATGGTGGCCGACGATGCCGCCGCCCGCTCCGTCTGGCTGGGAGAAAACGGCGCACTCGCCGGGGCTGCTCCCGGTGCCGTCCTGGTGGAATCGAGCACCATCACGGTCGACTGGGTCAAGGAACTCGCCGCCGCCGCTGCGGCCAAGGGGTGCGACTTACTAGATGCCCCGGTCACGGGCAGCAAGGCCCAGGCTGCGTCCGGGGAGCTGAATTTTCTCGTCGGGGGTTCCACGTCCGCGCTGGAAACGGCCCGTCCCGCCCTGACCGCGATGAGCAGAAGTATCGTTCATCTTGGCCCAAGCGGCAGTGGGGCGCTGCTCAAGTTGATCAATAATTTTCTCTGCGGCGTGCAGGTCGCCTCGCTGGCGGAAGGTCTCGCCGTCATTGAAAGAAGCGGCCTGGACCGGGCCAAGGCCTTGGAAATCCTCACCAACGGCGCGCCGGGCAGTCCGCTCGTCAAGGCACTCTCCGCCCGGATGACCACACGGGACTATCAACCGAATTTTCTGCTGCGACTGATGGCCAAGGACCTTTCGTATGCGATCGCGGAAGGTCATAAGTTTTCTCTGAATCTCGCAACCCCCGCCGCCGCGCTCGGTCTATTCCAGCAGGGCGTGGCTGCCGGTCACGGCGAGCAGGACATCGCTGCGGTGGTGGAACAATTCCGCAACGGCCCAACTCAATAATCGACCCTATGCCTGTTCAACCCATACTGATCGACGGCCAGTGGCGGACGGCCCAGGCCACCGGAACCTTTTTCGCGGAAAACCCCACCACCGGGGAGCGGTTGCCCGACGAATTTCCGACGAGCGCATGGGCCGATTGCGAGGCCGCGCTCGAAGCCGCAGTCAAGGCATCTGCGGTTCTCCGGACGTTGCCGCGCAAGCAAGTCGCTCGTTTTCTCGCTCGATATGCGGATTTACTGGAGGAGCAAAAAGCGGAACTCGTCGAGCGCGCCCATCTCGAGACCGCGCTGCCGAAATCGCCGCGTCTGGCCGAGGTCGAATTGCCCCGCACCACGGGCCAATTGCGTCAGGCCGCCGTCGCCGTCCTAGAAGGTTCATGGGCGCTTCCCACCATCGACCCCAAAATCAATCTGCGCTCGTGCCTGGGTTCGATCGGTCCGGTGGCCGTTTTCGGGCCGAATAATTTTCCCTTTGCTTTCAACGGCGTCGCGGGAGGTGATTTTGTCGCCGCGATTGCTGCGGGAAATCCGGTCGTCGCCAAGGCCCACCCATGTCATCCCGGGACGACGCGCCTGCTGGCGGAAATCGTGCTCGCCGCGTTGGCCGAAAGCGATCTGCCTCTCGCCACCGTTCAGATGATTTACAATCTGGCACCGGAGGATGGTCTGCGTCTGGTTGCCGATGCGCGGTTAGGCGCGGTCGGCTTCACGGGGAGTCGGGTGGCTGGACTGAAACTCAAAGCGGCCGCCGATGCCGTGGGAAAACCGATTTACCTGGAGATGTCTAGTTTGAACCCGATTGTGATTCTGCCCGGTGCCATCGCCGAACGCAGCGCGAAGATCGAGGATGAACTTGCGTCGAGTTGTCTCGCGGCGGGCGGGCAGATGTGCACGAGTCCCGGTCTGGTGATTTTACTGGAGAACGATGCGACGGAAAAATTCGTCGACGGCGTCAAGACGAAGCTCGAAGCGGCGAAGCCGACGGTGCTCCTATCCTCCGGCGTGGCCCGTTCGTTGCAGACCAGTGTGAAAACGCTCGTGGACGCGGGCGCGGAAATCATCACCGGTGGCGGGCCCGAAACGGGACCGGGCTACCGATTTGCCAACACGCTCTTGCGGGTTTCGGGCGGCACGTTTCTGACCAAATCGGAAAAATTTCAGACGGAAGCGTTCGGCAATGCCTCGCTCCATGTCGTTGTCAAGGATACGGCGCAAATGGTCGAAGTGATCGGGCGATTGGACGGCAATCTCACCGGTTCCATTTATTCGGACACCTCCGGTTCGGACGACGCTCTTTACGATGTCGTCGCTCCGATCTTACGCATTCGCGTGGGGCGCATGCTCAACGACAAGATGCCGACGGGCGTGGCGGTGAGTTCGGCCATGAATCACGGTGGACCCTTTCCTTCCACGGGACATCCCGGCTTTACCGCAGTCGGCATTCCGGCATCGTTCCGCCGTTTCGCCATGCTCCAAAGTTACGACAATATCCGGCTGGAGCGCCTGCCTGAAATCCTTCGCGATAAAAATCCCGCCGGCCAAACCTGGCGTCTGATCGACGGCGCGTGGACTCAGGGCGATGTCCTGCCGCCGGCCTGACCCTGAGTTCTTTCACCACCAACCATCGCCTGCATCGCATGAGCCGTCCCAACAAAAATATCTGCCGCCTGACGGTCGTACTATCGACCGCACTGGCGGCTTTGTTTGTTGCCGCGCAACCCGCGCCACAACCGGCAGCTCCACCCGCCGGAGATTCGTTTCTGGTGACGATGCAAATCGATGCGACCAAGACCAAAGGCGACCTCCATCCCATCTGGCGTGTTTTCAGCGCCGACGAACCGAACTACGCCGACATGAAGGACGGCAGAAAGCTGGTCGGGGAATTGGGCCACTTGCCTTTGCCGCATCTTACGGCTTTACTCAATATGGTGGTTGAATATTATTGAGATGAAATCGAGAAAATTCCCAATGGCGATCGCCGCCTTGACACTGCTATTGCCAGTTTCGACTGCTTTGACCACTGCCCATGCCGACCCGGCAAAATGGGGCGATTGGCCCCAATGGGGCGATCAAGGCGACGGCACTTACGACAATCCGGTGCTTCCCTCCGATTACAGCGACATCGATTGCATCCGCGTCAACGACGATTACTTCGCGATCTCCTCGACCTTTCAGTATTCCCCCGGCGTGGTCATTCTTCACTCCAAGGACATGGTGAACTGGTCGATTTTAGGCCATGTCGTGACCGACCTGAACGAGATCAGTCCCGAGATGGACTGGACCAAAATGAACCGGAACGGGAAAGGTATTTGGGCTGGCTCGATTCGGTATCACGACAACAAATTCTGGGTCTATTTCGGCACGCCGGACGAAGGCTACTTTATGAGCACGGCGACCGATCCTGCGGGTCCGTGGGAACCGCTTCACCAGGTCCTCAAGAGTCCCGGCTGGGATGACTGCTGTTCGTTTCAGGATGACGACGGTCAGGGCTATCTTGTCGGAACGAACACCAGCGGCGGCTACAAAGTCCATCTCTGGAAACTTACCCCCGATGGCCGCGATATCGTTCCCGAATCGGATCAAGTGATCCATCAATCCAGCGGCAGCGAGGCCAACAAGCTCTACAAAATCGACGGCACTTACTACCATTTTTTCAGCGAAAAAAAGCCCGAGGGACGCGCCATCATGATGGAGCGCTCCTCCACTATCTTTGGTCCTTACACGGACTCGAAGCAGCTCAGCCATGCCGACAAGGAATTCATGGAGCCGAATCAGGGAGGTCTGGTGCAAACGGTCAAGGGCGATTGGTATTTTTACACGCACCATGGCACGGGCGCATGGGAAGGCCGTTGCGACAGTCTCCTTCCCGTAACCTGGATAAACGGCTGGCCCATCATCGGTCAACCGGACCAGAATGCCATCGGTCATTTTGTCTGGTCCGGCAAAATGCCGGTCGATAATACGCCGATTGTCACGCCGCAAACCGACGATGAGTTCAATGAAACTAGCCTCCCCCCGCAGTGGGAATGGAACTATCAACCCCGGGCGGACAAATGGTCGTTGACCGAGAACCCCGGATGGCTGCGCCTCCATGCCTTCAAGCCGCTGCAAGACGATAACCTCCTTAAAGCGGGCAATACCCTGACTCAGCGCTGCTTCCGTACCAGTTCCAATGAGGTCGTCATCAAGCTGGACTTGAGCGGCATGGCCGATGGCCAGAAAGCGGGCCTTTGTCACTATGCTGGCACGCAATCCGCCTTGGGTGTCAGCCAGGATGGTTCTACCCGTACTCTCGAGTTCAGGGACAACGGCAAAAACACCCCCGGCCCGGAAATTACCGGTACCAATTTGTGGATCAAATCGACTTGGCAAAGCGATGGCCTCAGTCAGTATTCCTACAGCCTCGACGGCAACAGCTATACGAATTTCGGTGATCCTTACCAACTGTCCTGGGGCCATTACCGCGGAGATCGCATCGGCATCTATAGCTTCAACAATAAATCCGACGACGGCTACATCGACGTCGACTTCTTTCACTACACCTACGCCGGACCGAAAAAATCGTAAGTTAAAACACGAATTGTCTACGCCTGATCGCATGTCCTTATGAAACAAATTCTTCTTCCACTGGCTGTCCTCACCGTCGTTTTTGCGTGCAACGCTTTCGCCGACGAGGGTAATGAAGGCGCCTGGGGCGACCAAGGCGACGGCACTTACATTAATCCGATCCTTCCTGGGGACTTCAGCGATCCAGATGTCATCCGCGTCGGTAGCGATTTTTACCTGATCACCTCCTCCTTCCAGTATTCCCCCGGCATGGCCGTTCTCCACTCCAAGGACCTCGTCAACTGGCAGTACATCGGCCACGCCATCCCCAATATTGCCAAGATCGAGCCCCATTTGAATTGGGACAACAAAATGGACCGCTACAACCGAGGCGTCTACGCGGGCTCCCTGCGCTACCACGACGGCAAGTTCTGGATGTATTTCACCGAAGAAGACGCTGGCCTCTTCGTCACCACCGCAGACAAGCCCGAAGGCCCCTGGTCGGACGTCCAGCTCGTTTCCGACATCAAAAACATGGATGACCCCTGTCCATTTTGGGACGACGACGGCAAGGCCTACCTCATTATGAGCAGTCCCGGAAAAAAGTGGTACACCCACCTCTACAACATGGCGCCCGACGGCCTTTCCATCGACCTCTCCAGCGATCGCCCCCTCGATCCGGACCAGACCAGCGAGGGCAACAAGATTTATAAGTTCAACGGCGAGTACTATGTCTTTCACAACCAGTGTGAGTTTCGCAACCGCAACCGTCGCGGAATGATGATGCGCTCCAAGAGCATCGAGGGGCCGTGGGAAAAAAGAGTCGTTCTCGAAAACACCCCCGGTAAAAACGACTTGGAACCGAATCAGGGAGGGCTGATCGATACCGAAAAAGGCGACTGGTGGTTCATCACCCACCAGGGCACGGGACGTTGGGAAGGACGCGCCAGTGATTTGCTCCCCGTCCAATGGATCGATGGCTGGCCCATCCTCGGAACACCCGATCCGACCGGCGCAGGTAACATCACCTGGCACGCGAAGAAACCGATCGACGGCTTCCCCATCGCCGTCCCGCAGAGCGACGACGAATTCAATGGACCAAACCTCGGCCTCCAGTGGGAGTGGAACTATGAACCGCGCGCCGATAAGTGGTCGCTCAGCGAACGCCCCGGTTTCTTACGCCTTCATGCCTTCACGCCTGGTGCCCCGGGTGATTTCTTTAAGGCGGCCAATACGCTGACCCAACGGGTCATGGGCTACACCGGCGGCGAAATCGTCGTCAAAGCCGATGTAAGCGGCATGGCCGACGGGCAGACCGCAGGTGTCTGTGCCTATTGGAAACCCGTCGCTCTCCTTGGCGTGGTCCAGAAGGATGGCGTCCGCACCATCGAACTCAAAAACGATCAAGCCGTGACTGAGGGCCCTGTCCTCACGGGCAACGACGTCTGGCTCAAGTTGATCATCGACGACCAGGCCAGTTGCACCTTTGCCTACAGCACGGACGGAACGACGTTCACCCCCATCGGCGACTCTTTCAAGTTCGGCTGGGCCAACTATCGGGGCACCCGTTTCGGTCTCTATTGCTGGAATGACAATGCCGATGCGGGTCAGATCGATTTCGACTACTTCCATTACACCTATAACGGACCACAGAACAAGCAAGGCGCACAAAAATCGGCCAACTGATGCTCCCTGCGGGCAACCTCATCAAACGTTCGGCTCGCCCCTCCGCCTTCAACCTTGCTCGGATGTTTTTCCATGCACCCGTCGTTTCTCCCTCTTCTCCTTGGTGCCTACGCTCCTTTCGCCATCGGAATTGGATCTTCGGCGGGTGTCCCCCCTTCGACCACCAATGCTCCGCCTGCGGCTCCAACCCCTCCGGTTTCCTATGCGCCCGACATCCTCCCCGGTCAGGGACTCGCCCAGCACGATTTCCTCTACACCGGCGAGTGGGACCATCGCAAGCCCGACCAGACCATCTTCGTCGTTCGTGGCGGGAAAATCGTCTGGACCTACTCGATCCCCATCAAGGACGCCGCTGGTACGCTCCAGGAACTTGGCGATGCCACCATGCTTTCCAACGGCAACATCCTTTTTTGCCGTAAGGTCGGGGCCAGTGAAATCACTCCCGATAAAAAAATCGTCTGGGATTATCCCGCTCCCGCCGGTACCGAAATCCACTCAGTCCAGCCCCTCGGCCTCGACCGCGTCCTCATGGTCGTCAATGGTAATCCGGCCAGGTTGCTTATCCTCGAAACGAAGACCGGCAAAGTCGACAAGCAGATGGACCTTCCCACTCCGCATCCCCTCAAGACCCACTTGCAGTTCCGCCGTGTCCGACTGACCAAGTCAGGCACCTTCCTTGCCGCCCATTTGGATGACAACCGGGTCGATGAGTATGATCAGAGTGGAAAGACCGTCTGGTCGTTCGCTACTCCCGGCCCTTGGTCCGCCGTCCGTCTCAAGAATGGCAACACTCTCATCACGTCCTATCCATCCTCCGTCCTGGAAGTGAACCCCCAGGGGCGGATTGTCTGGCAGTTCTCCCAAAAAGATGCGCCCGAAATCAAGTTCTTCATCTTTCAGGAAGCAGGACGACTCGCCAACGGCAATACCGTCATTTGCAATTGGTGCCCGGCCCATGTCAAAGACCCGAAAAACTGGCCCTCCACCGTTCAAGTCATCGAAGTGACCCCGGACAAAAAGATCGTCTGGGCCCTCCGCTCGTGGGAGGGAACCACCGACCTCGGTCCCGCCTCCTCCATCCAGTTGCTCGACGAACCTGGCCTCGCCGAAAACGGGGACTTGCAACGCTAGTATTCGAAACCTCCCATGAAAAAAATCTTCCTCTTCCTCTCCTTAACAATGGCGGTTTCGTTCACCATGCGTGCCGACGATACCGCGCCCGACGCCTCTTCCGTCTATCTCGATCCCTCGGCTCCTCTGGATGACCGGGTGAAAGACCTCATCTCGAAAATGACCCTCCAGGAAAAAGCCGACGAGTTGTGTCATTTTATGTCCCAGAACGACCGTCTTCACATCCCCCCGTGGGGCGGATGGAATCAGGGCCTTCACGGCGTCTGGAGTAAAGAGCCGACCACCCTTTTCCCCGTCTCTATCGCCCTGGCCGCGTCTTGGGACCCCGATCTTGTCCATGACGAAGCCGATGCCATCTCCGATGAGGCGCGCGGTCTCTACAACGCCGGAGCGGATGGCGTCCATAAAGTGAAGTTCGGCCTCGTTTACCGCTGCCCCGTCATCAACATCAGCCGCGATCCGCGCTGGGGCCGAATCCAGGAATGCTACGGGGAGGACCCCTGCCTGACCGGGCGTCTTGGCACCGCCTATATCAAGGGCTTGCAGGGCGACGATCCCAAATACCTCAAGGTCGCCGCCACCCTCAAGCACTACGCCATCAATAACCAGGAAAAAGACCGCCTGAGCCTTTCCGCGACAGTCCCCGAACGCATGTTCTACGAATACTGGCTCGCCCATTGGCGGGAATGCGTTATGGAGGGCCATCCCGCTTCCCTCATGGCCGCTTACAATGCCATCAACGGCACCCCCTGCGCCGTGAACAAACTCCTCCTGACCGACATCCTCCGCGGGCAGTGGGGCTTTGACGGCTTTGTCGTTTCCGATCTCGACGGCATCAAGCACCTCGTGGATGGACACCACCTGACCGACAAACCCGAGGAAGCCGTCGCGCAGGCACTCCTCGCCGGTTGCGACTACGACGATATCGAATACAGCAAATACATCCCGACTGCTGTCCAGCAAGGCCTCATCACCGAAGATGTCGTGAACACCGCTCTCTCCCGGGTTCTTCGCGTCGCCTTTCGCTTGGGCGCTTTCGATCCTGCCGACCAGGTCCCTTTCTCCAAGATACCTGCCACGGTCGTTAACTCGGAAGAGCACCGTCAGTTGGCTCTCAAGGCCGAACAAGAAGCAATCGTCCTTCTCGCCAACAAGCAGAACTTCCTTCCACTCGACAAATCGAACCTGAAGTCCGTTGCCGTAATCGGCCCGGCCGCCGAGCAACCGGAATATGGAAGTTACTACGGAGCCAAACCCAAAACAGTTGGCCCGCTGGAAGGTCTGCAAGATAAGTTGGGCTCCGGCGTTACCGTCCAGTACGCGAAAGGATGTGGCATCGTGGATAAAGCCGATCCCGCCCTCATCGCCCAGGCTGTCGATTTGGCCAAATCTTCCGATCTCGTCGTCCTCTGTCTCGGCTCCAACGCCAAAGTCGAAGCCGAGACGCGGGATCGCTCCAATCTCGAATTGCCCGGTGCGCAGGAACAACTCCTCGAAGCCGTCGTCCAGGCCAATCCCAAGACCGTCCTCGTCCTGTTTAACGCCGGGCCCCTCAGCCTCGATTGGGCCAGCCAAAACGCCCCCGCCATCCTCGAAGCCTGGTACCCCGGCGAAGAAGGCGGCAACGCCCTCGCCGATGTCCTCTTCGGCGACTACAACCCGGGTGGAAAATTGCCCTACACCGCCTATGAATCCCTGGAGCAAGTCCCCCCCCAGACCGAGTACGATATCACCAAGGGCTTCACCTACATGTACTATCCGGGAAAGCCGACTTTCCCCTTTGGTTTTGGCCTGAGCTATACGAATTTCACTTACTCGAATCTAAAAATCTCCTCGGCCTCCATCGCTCCCGACCAAAATCAAACCGTGGCCGTCGATGTCCAAAACTCCGGTCGGATCGCAGGCGACGAAATCGTACAACTCTACATCCACCAGGAAAAATGCAGCGTGCCGCAACCCATCGAGAAGCTGGCCGATTTCCAACGCATTCACCTCGGGCCCGGTGAAACCAAAACCGTCAATCTCACGATCAAGCCCATCTCGCTCTCGATCTACGATGTAAATCGCAAGGCCTTTGTCGTCGAGCCGGGCACCTTCGATGTCCTGGTCGGAAGCTCCTCCCAGGATATCCGACAGCAGGGCCATTTTGAGTCCGCTTCGCCATAGCCCGAACAGCTACCTCTCGGTGGTCTCTTCAAGTTCCTCCTCCGTTGCCTGCGCCATCTCCGTCGCTTTTAACTCGTTCAGTCGGCCCAGTTTCACAATCTCCGGAAAAATCACCGTCGATCCCAGTACCACCAGCAGCGTCCCGATTCCCCCGAAAATCACCGACCCAACCGCCCCGAACCACCGCGCCGTCAGCCCCGACTCCAGTTCTCCGAGCTCGTTCGAGCAACTGATAAAAAGAAACGTGATTGAGGATACCCGTCCCCGCATCGCGTCCGGCGTCATCATCTGCATGACCGTCTGTCGCACGATCACGCTGATATTGTCGAACATCCCCGTCAACGCCAGGGCAACCATCGAGAGCCAGAATATTTTCGAGACACCAAAAAGCAGCGTAGCGAATCCGTACCCGGCCACGGCCAGCAACATCACGCTTCCCGCCTTGCGCCACGGCGGCAGATGCGCCGTCAGCAAAGCCATTGAGATCGCCCCTACCGATGGCGCCGCCCGCAACAACCCGTACCCTTCCGGTCCCGCCTTCAACAGATCGTTGGCAAAAATCGGCAGCAGCGCCGTCGCCCCGCCCAGCAGCACGGCAAACAGGTCCAGCGTGAAGAGTCCAAGCAGGATTCGCGTGCCGAAGACAAAACGCACCCCGCTCAGCAAGGAATCGAGCGTGATGGGGGCCTTCTCCGTCTTCGCGGTCAACGGCGTGGTCAGTGAAAAAGTCAGGAACGACAGACTCGCGCATACAATATTCACAAAATAGGATGTCGCCGCCCCCGCCTCCGCCACAATCAATCCTCCTACCGCCGGGCCGATCATCGCGGATAGCTGGAATATCGTACTGTTCCATGTCATCCCATTCGGCAGCACGTCGCGAGGAATCAGCGTGGGAAAGAGCGAACTGACCGCAGGCACCAAAAAGGCCCGCCCGCAGGCTGCCAGCGCCAGCACGACATAGTAATATCCCACCGGGGCATGAAGCCGGGAAAGAAGCAGCAGGGCCAGTGCGCAAAAGGCGAAAAGAAGTTGCGTCGTGCGCACGATCGTTTTTCGCTCGAACCGGTCCGCCGCTTGGCCGCCGGGCAGCGAGAGCAGGATCATCGGCACCACCTGCACCAGCCCGATACAGCCCAGCGCCAGCGCCGCATCCTCCGGCTTGGCCCGCAGCCGCTGATATATCTCCCAACTCACCGCCACCGTCTGCATCTGCATCGCCAGCGTGAAAAGACTTCGCCCCAGCACGAAGTACCGATAATTGGCATAACGTAACGCGGCGTACGGATCGGGCTTGGGCGAAGGCATGGTTCGAATCGACCAAATTAGCACAGATTGCTTGTGCGCGGCTATGCTCCTTGCCACAAAACTAGTTCCTCCTCAAAGAATCGCCATTGGCAGTCGCGCCGTTTTCGCGCATCATTCTCTTCCCAAGCGATGAGCGCGAATGTCCTGATTGTCCAGCCCGATCCCGCCTTGGCCCAACGTATCGGGCAAATTGTCCTCGAGGGCACGCCTGACGCGGCAGTCGGTTTTGTCCAGAGTCCCGAGGAAGCCATCGCCGCCCTCGCCTATTACGACGACATCGCCCTGTGCCTCTGCGAGCTCTTTTACGCCTCCGGTGACGGCCTCGATTTCCTCGCCGCGATCCGCACGAAATTCCGCCGCGCACGCGTCATTATCGTCAGTAACTACAACCTCAAGTATTTCGCCGACCACATTCAGGGCCTCACCATTTTCCCACTCCCCTTGGATGAGGCCGTTTTAAATGCCACCTGCCGCGACACTCTCGCCACGCTGGAGGGCCAGGTCTTCCCGCCCTTCCGGCTCGGTAAAAAGCAGCCCCCGGATCGCTGGGGCGATTGCTATGAAGCCTACGACATGGGCGTCAAGCGGGAGGTCTTCATCACCGTCTGCCACTCCTGGGCCACGGCGGAGGATGCCGTCCGCTTCCGCAGCTTTGCCGCCTTGATGGCCCGCGCCTCTCATCCCAATGTCCAGGCCGTTTATCAGGCGGGCGAACACGAAGAACGCGATTTCTTTGCCCGCGAAAAGTGGGACATGCCCAACCTCGCCGAAATGGCCACCGCCGGGCAGGGCATCGATCCTCGCCAGGCCGCGCAAATCGTCCAAATTGTCGGCTCCATCGTCATTTATTGGGACTCCAATAAGTTCCCGCACACCAACGTCGGCGCCGCCGATGTTTCCCTTTCCTCGCAAGGCGTCATCAAGGTCGCCAATTGCGCCGACCCCACTCAGCCCTTAAGACCGGTTGGCGTTGCGGACCTCTCTGCTCTGGCCAATGCCATCCAGGCCCTTTTGCCCACTCCCGATCAAGTCCCGCCCAGGGTGGTCAAACTCCTCGCCGATCTTGCCGCCGGCCCGGTGCAGATCGCCGCCATCGTCGGCGAGGCCCAGGCCATCGACCTCGAATTGACCCCCGAGCGCGAAATCGCCGTCTCCGAGGAACATCACATCGCCCAGCAGGCCATCGAGATTGAAAAACGCACCCAACAACGCAATCTCTACCTCTCGATCGCGGCCTTTGTCCTTGTCGCCCTCATCGTCGGCTACGTCTTCTATTCCAATCTGGGTCCTCCCGCTCACAATTTTTCCGAAATGGTTGAAATTCCGGCCGGGCCCTACATGTATCAGGATGCCTCTGCCACCCTCGATCACACCTTCTATATCGATAAATACGAGGTGACCTTCGGCATGTATGCCAAGTTTCTTAAGGACGTGCAGAGCGCTGGCGGAGACGCGGCCTGGCGCCATCCGAGTCAGCCGGCGGACAAACCCCAGAACCACGAGCCCAAGGATTGGGCCAATATTTACAAATGCATCGTCGAAGGAAAGCCCTACCTTCGCAAAGGCGAACTCGTCACCCTCGACTACCCGGTCTTCAATATCGATTGGTACGATGCCGAGGCCTATGCCAAGTGGGCGGGTAAACGCCTCCCCGACGAACACGAATGGGAAAAAGCCGCCCGCGGCACCAGCGGCAATCTTTATCCCTGGGGCAATGTCTACGCTCCCAATGCCAACACCAATGTCGTTCCGGATGGAACCGACCCCTCAACCGTGTACCGGATCGCTCCGGTGCATAAGGCCGTCGACAAGATGCCCGCCGATAAAAGCGCCTACGGCGTTTACGACATGGGCGGCAACGTCAGCGAGTGGACCGATACCTTGGTGCCCAGCAGCCGCCCCGGTTTGGGCAACGTCGCCGTCATTCGCGGGGGAAGTATCGTTACCACGGCCGAGGATCACGCGATGAGCATCTATCGCAAAACCGACTGGCCCCTCAACCGTGGCGACTATTGGCTCGGCTTCCGCTGCGTCAGCGATACCCCGCCTGCGAAGTGATGCTTGATTTTAGGACTGACAGTCCGATGTTGTTTGTGGGATAACAAATACAGCTATGAAGGCTAAACGGATGGCTCGCAAAGCCCCTGGCACGGATAAACGCCATATTGTCATGAAGCCCGCAACGCTTCAGGATTACGTGCGTATCTACGGAATGAAAAATGGCCTTTTGAAGGAAGCAAAACAGCTTGAAAAAGCTTTCTGCCCAGCGTGAACGTTCCGTCTTTTTGAATTTGCCGTTCGAGAAGAAATACGAACCGATTTTTGTCGGGCTGATTGTCGGCTTGGTTACCGTTGGTCTTATTCCCCGTTCCGTGGTCGAACTACATGAAAACGGAGACGGGAGAATGGCGAGGTTATTTCAGTTAATGGAAAAGTGTGCGATTTCGATCCATGACCTTTCCTATCTGGGCGCGGAACGTCGCTATAATATGCCTTTCGAACTGGGAATAGCTTATGCGCTGAGTGTCCGTAATCCAAACTCCATCTTGTTGGTTTTTGAGGCAAAAAGGAGGGACTTTGCTCAAAACCTTGACGGACTTAAGGGGGTTCGACCCCAAGCTGCACCATTTGCGTGGGGAGGAGGCGCTTCAGGTCATTTACGGTACATTTGTTTCACCCGACATGGCCGATCCTGAAGCCATTGGATTGCCCATTTATCGGCACGTAATCAAAAATCTTTCCGAATTTAGAAAGGGCCAAAAGCTTATTTTCAATAAACGCTCTTTTTCCTTGCTGGTTCATTCCACGAAGGCGTGGTCAAACCAAATAGGCAAACGTGCCGAGTAAAATTCGAACCAGACCAGCACCTTTTGCCGCTCACCTTTGGAGCTTGGAAGAGGTTATTGCGCTGTTAAGCTAAAACGGTGAAGCCAGCGCAAACACTACTACTTAGACGTGGGCTATTTTGGTTGACTTGGGGGAGCTATGTCTATTTTTGTGCAATGTCCTTTGCGGCATTTTGTAGGTTTTACATCCTCAATGCCAAAGACACGTACTTTTCATTTACCTTTGACTCATTTTTTTTGGAATCTGTGGTGCTGGAATCGTTACGGCGTTGGCGTTCCGCATTCAGAGTTGAGCCTCGTTGTCGTGTTGGTGCGGTGTGCTGTTTTTTTAAAGTCCGAGCCAATGTATGCGCGCATCTCGTTAGTCGTGGCAGCAGCACTCTTTTTTTTCGGATCAATTACAGGGAACCTACATGGTTATCCGCCGTAGATTCAAACTGTACCACTCCCACCACGACGCCCCTCTTGGCATCCACACCGTAACCCGCTAGGATCGCGTCCCCTATGCCGCGCAAATCCGCCGACTCCGATTCCCCCTCCGCCCCTCCCAAGGTCAAGGTCACCCGCGAGACGCTCGGCCAGATGTTCGGCCTCTACATTTACCTGCGCCCTTATCGCGGTAAACTCTTCGTCGGCCTCTTCATGCTCGTCGCTTCCAGCATCCTTGGCCTTCTCTTTCCCTTCCTCGCCGGCCACCTCATCAACAGCCCCACCCACGAAGAGGCGTTCCGTTACGCCCTCCTCATGGTCTCCATTCTCCTCGCCCAAGCCGTCATGTCCTTCTTCCAGTCTCTCCTTTTCAACACCGTCGGCGAATTCGGCCTCTCCGATCTCCGCAAGGGCCTCTTTTCCCATCTCACCGAAATGCCCATGACCTTCTTCAGCCAGCAACAGGTCGGTGAATTGACCAGTCGCATGTTCGCCGACCTCACCCAGTTGCAGGACGCCTTTGTCATGGCCATCCCCCAATTCCTCCGCCAGAGCATCATCATGATTGGCAGCATGGGCATGATGGTCTTCATCTCTCCGCGACTCACCGGCGTCATGCTCGCCTGCTTCCCCCCCACCATCGTCGGTGCCATCCTCATCGGGCGGATGGTCGGCAAACGCTCCCGCGCCACCCAGGACGATCTCGCCCAATCCGCCAACGTCGTCGCCGAGGCCTTCCAGGGCATCGCCAACGTCAAGGCCTTCTGCAACGAGCCCTTCGAGCAAAATCGCTACCAGGCGCGCCTCGTCCGGTTCCTCAACTCCGTCCGCCACGGTGCCAAGGCCCGCGCCATGCTCGTCGCCTTCATCATCTTCGCCATCTTCACCGCCATCACCATCGTCCTTTGGTACGGCACCTCGCTTCTCCTCGACGACTCGCTCAAAAAAGGCGATCTCTTTGGCTTCACCATCTACACCATCTTCATCGGCGGCTCCATCGGGAGCTTTGCCGACCTCTACAGCAATCTCCAGCGCTCCATCGGCGCGACCCAGCGCGTCCGTGAACTCCTCCAAGAACCTTCCGAACCGCTCGAAATCGTCACCCGCACCACCCGTTTCCGTGGCGACGTCTCCTTCGACCGAGTCGGCTTCGCCTACCCCTCCCGCCCCGAAGTCGCCGTGCTCAAGCAGCTCAGCTTCTCCGTCCCGGAAGGCAAGGTCGTTGCCCTCGTCGGCCCCAGCGGCTCCGGCAAGTCCACCATCGCCTCGCTGCTGCTCCGCTTCTACGAACCGCAACAGGGCCGCATCCTCTTAGACAGTCGCCCCGCTGCCGAATATGGTCTCCACGAACTTCGCGGCCAGATGGCCCTCGTCCCGCAGGAGGTACTCCTCTTCGGCGGTTCCATCGCCGAGAACATCGCCTACGGCAAACCCGGCGCGTCACAGGCCGAAATCGAAACCGCCGCGCGCCGCGCCAATGCTCACGATTTCATCGCCCAATTTCCCGAAGGCTACCGCACCCTCGTCGGCGAACGCGGCATCAAAGTCTCCGGCGGCCAGCGCCAGCGCATCGCCATCGCCCGCGCCCTGCTCAAGGACCCCTCCATCCTCATCCTCGACGAAGCCACCAGCGCCCTCGACGCCGAAAGCGAACGCCTCGTCCAGCAGGCCCTCGAAGAACTCATGCGCGGGCGCACCTGCTTCGTCATCGCCCACCGCCTCTCCACCATCCGCAGCGCCGACACCATCGTCATGCTCCGCGACGGGACCGTCCTCGAAAACGGCTCCCACGACGACCTCATGGCCATCCCCGACGGTGCCTACCGCCGCATGGTCGGACTCCAGCACGGAGCGAATCTCCTCACCGAGGAAGCCGAAGTCGCCGCCGTGAAATAAGCGGCCAGGTTCTCCGTCTTTTTCTGAGAGCCTTCGTAGCGTACGCCAAATTCCATGCTGAATTGGAAAGACTGCCCGGAAGTCGAACGTCACCCCGAAGTCGTCAGCGGCGACTGGGTGTCCAAGCGCACCCGTCTTCCGGTCGAAGCTCTCTTTGAAAACCTCAAAGACGGAGCGCGGGTGGACGACTTTATCGCTTGGTTTCCGGGTGTCACCCGCCACCAGATTCAAGCGGTGCTCCATGATCCAAACGATTGGCGTCGCTCTACCGTGCGGCGGAACTTTTCCTTGGCGGAATTTCGGGCAATCGGGTATCGTAACGGGCTGTCATTTTTCGGCGGGGTAGCCAAGTGGTAAGGCACGGCTCTGCAAAAGCTGTATGCGTCGGTTCGATTCCGACCCTCGCCTCTCGTTATTAGTCACTGGGATTAGCCGACTTGCGAAAGTCGGACTCCAAAAAGTGTCAGTGAACTTTCAGTAAAATGACCAAGCATTCAAAGCGCAGTCATGGGCATGAATTGGTTGATTATGCTGGCTCTCTCCAAGTAACCCTTTCCCAAACCCAAATATCGGTCCAAGGAAGCGATCCCCCAGTTCGAGCACGAACGCATCCGGGCCCACGAGATGAATCCGGCAAGGAATGCCTTTTACGAATTGCTCGGGCACACCGGCGGATCACAGGGTGATATGGCGGGGCTTAACGCCCAGAACATCGACAAGGTCACCCGGGTAATTTCTTTTGAGCGACGCAAGCTAACATATTCGTTCAAAACGAGTTCCGCTAAATGGCAACACGCTCTAATCGCACACTTAGACCATTTTTAGCCCGCCGCCAGCTCCGCCGCCCGCACCGTATTGCTCAGCAGCATGGCGATGGTCATCGGCCCGACCCCGCCCGGGTTCGGCGTGATTGCCCCGGCCACCTCCCGCACCGCCTCGAAATCGACGTCCCCCACCAGCCGGTATCCGTTCTTCGCGGTGGGATCGTCCACCCGGTTCACCCCGACATCGATCACCACCGCGCCTGGCTTGACCATCTCCGCCTTGACGAACCGGGCCTGCCCCATTGCCGCAATGAGGATGTCCGCCCGTCGGCAATGCTCCGGGATGTTCCGGCTGCGCGAGTGGAGCACCGTCACCGTCGCGTCGGCGTGCCGGTCCTTCTGCAGGAGGATCGCCGCCATCGGTTTCCCCACGATGTTTCCGCGTCCCAGCACCACGACCTCCGCCCCGGCGATGGGCACGCCGCTGCGGACGAGCAGCTCGTGGACCCCCGCCGGTGTGCACGGCTTGAAGAGCGGATTCTGCCCCAGGAGCAGCTTCCCGACATTGACCGGGTGAAAGCCATCGACGTCCTTGCGAAAGTCGATCGCGCTGAAAATCTCCTCTTCCTTCAGGTGCCTCGGCAACGGCGCCTGCACGAGGATGCCCTGCACCTTCGGGTCGCCATTCAGTTGGTCGATCAGCGCCAGCAACTCCGCCTGCGTCGTCGCCTCCGGCAGCACGACCGTGTTCGAGTGGATACCCAGCTCCTGCGCCTTCGCCCCCTTCATCCGCACATAGGCCTGCGAGGCCGGGTCCTCCCCTACCCGCACGAACGTGATCCCCGGAGTAACCCCCCGCTTTTCCTGCAAAGCGTGGGTCCGTTCCTTCGTTTCCGCGTGAATCTGGGCCGAGATGACCTTCCCATCGATGAGTCGTGCGCTGGACATCTTCCCAACCTACCGCCCCCGGCGACGGACTCAAGAATCTATCGCCGCGCCCTCGCGCAATTATGGTGCATCCGGGGGCAAGGATGGTAGGTTTCCCGCTTGATGAACGGTCGCAGGACAATCGCTCTTATTACCTTGGCCCTGACCGTCGGGGCCATCTGCTCGGTCACCGCTCTCGCGCAAAATGCCGACCCGGTCGCGACTACGCCTCCCGCTCCACCGCCGCCGCTCTCGCCCGTCATCTGGTCGGAAAACCCCGACGTCATCCAGCGTTTCGCCGTGACCGATAACCAACGGGTCCGCGAGATGGTCGACCGGTGTCTGCTCAAGCTCACCAGCGCATCGGATATTGCCACGGCTTGGACCCGGCTCGGAATTACTCCGTCGGATATTGTCGGCATCAAGATCACCACCACCGGCGGGCAGCTTCTCTCCACGCATCGCCCGATTGTCCAGGCCATCTGCGCGGGGCTCAAGGCCGTCGGCGTTCCGCCTTCGCACATCGTCGTCTGGGACAAGAACGAGGCCATCATGGTCGCAGCCGGTTACGCGCCGACTCCCGCCACGGATTCCACCGTTGCCATCGACTCCGTTTTCCCCGGCACCGGTTACGATCCCGACGTGTTCTACAAGAACGGGATCATCGGCAGTCTCATCTGGGGTGATTCCGAGTTCGTCCGCCACGACGACGATCTCGACGAGGCGGCGCAGGAGGCCGTCAAAAAAAAGGGCTACACCGGCGACGGCTCCGCCAGCGACTTCACCTCGATCGACGATCCCCTCAACGGCGGAAGCACCATTCCGCAAAGCAGCGACCGCTCCCACTACGCCCGCCTCGTCACCAGCATTTGTACGAAGATCGTCAACGTCCCCGTCCTGACCGATAACTCCGCCATCGGCATCGACGGTTGTCTCGGCACGCTTGCCTTCGGCATGATCGATAACGACCGCCGTTTCCAGAACGACCCGACCTTCGGCGATCCCGCCATCGGCGAAATCCTCGACAAGGACTTCGTCCGGCGCAAAGTCGTCGTCCATATCCTCGATGCCCTTATTTCCCAGTACGCGGGCGGCCCGCATTTCGATCCCCAATTCACCAAGTCGATCGGGGCGATTTATGTGGGGCGCGACCCCGTGGCCATCGATTCGCTCGTCCTCAAGCGGCTGGAAGCTTGGCGTGCCGCCGACCGCAACGGACGGATCGACCTGATCGGCAAGGCCGCCAGCCATATCCATTCCGCCGCCGAGTCCAACATCGGGACCGACGATCCCGCACGAATCCAACTGATCCGAGTGCCATGAACGAACCCATTCCCGCTTCTCCCGCCGCGCCCAGTCCCGATGCCCTCGCCCTGGATCGCTTGCTCGATCTCATGGCCCGGCTGCGCGCGCCGAATGGCTGCCCATGGGACCGGGAGCAGACGCCCGCCACGCTCAAGCCGCAGCTTCTCGAGGAATGTTACGAGGTGCTGGAGGCCATCGACTCCGGTTCGTCTGCCCATCTGACGGAGGAACTCGGCGATCTCCTGCTCCATGTTGTCTTCCAGGCCCAGATCGCCCGGGAAAACGGCGACTTCACCTTCGCCGATGTGGCCACGGGCATCGCCGATAAGCTGGTCCGGCGTCACCCCCATGTCTTCGGCGACCAGACTGTCGCCAATGCCGAGGGGGTCGTCACCCTCTGGCACAAACTCAAGAAAGCCGAGAAGCCGGAACGCCAGAGCGCCCTCGACGGCGTGCCCCGCGTGCTGCCCGCCCTGATGCGCGCCGAGGCCCTGCAAAAGAAAGCGCGGAACGTCGGCTTCGACTGGCCCGATGTTCGAGGCTCTCTCGATAAAGTAAGGGAGGAAGTGGCCGAAACCACCCGCGAAATCGAAAACGATCTCGCCTTTACCGCCGCCGATGAAGTCCGGTTCGAGCCGAGCCCTGAAACGGCCGAGGAACTCGGCGACCTCCTCTTTTCCATCGTCAATCTCACCCGGCACCTCAAACTCAACGCCGAGGAATTGCTCTCCGCCGCCAACGATAAATTCGCCCGCCGGTTTGTTGCGGTCGAGGAGCGGATCAAAGCCAGCGGCAAGGCCATGACCGAATGCACGCTGGAGGAGCTGGATGCGGCATGGAATGCGGTCAAAGCGGAGGGTTAGTCACAATTTTTTCCATAAGATGATTCAGATGAAAATTCTGGAAGGACTGATCGCGACAGGCATCCTTTTCATAGGTGGGCTAAGCTTCCTCACAGGATTAAGAAAAGATGCTTCCTTCAGTTGGAATAGCGGGATGATTCTTATCGCGCTCATCTTTATGATCCCTCTTTCAATCTTGGTCATCATACTAATAGCAGTAAATCGCTAGATAAATTTCGGCTTTATCATTAAAGTCAATTTCTTTTGACCTGCCGCCGTTCCCGCCCTAAAAAGATACTCCGCACGATTGTAACAAATCGACCGACACGCCTATGGACCTCAAGGAAATCAAAGCCGTCATCGACCTGATGACCCGCAACGGACTCTCCGAATTCGAACTCGAAAAGGGCGACTTCAAGTTGCGCGTCAAACGCGGCCCGGGCGGGGAGTGGATTTCTTCCGCCACGCCGGTTGCCCCGGCCCCTGCCGCCGTCACCTACCCGGCCCCCATCGCCGCCGTTCCCGCCGCTGCCGCGCCGACGGCCCCCACGGCTCCGCCCCCGGCTGCCGCCGGCAGTTCGCAGATTGTTTCCCCCATGGTCGGCACCTTTTACCGTTCCCCGTCGCCCGATGCCGCGGCCTATGTGGAGCCGGGCCAGGAAGTCAACGAAGACACCGTCGTCTGCATCATCGAGGCGATGAAGGTCATGAACGAAATCAAGGCCGAGACCCGCGGCATTATCGTTGAAGTCCTCGCCCAAAACGGCAAACCGGTCGAGTTCGGCAAGCCGCTCTTCTCTGTCCGCCCCAAATAAGCGCCCTGATGTTCGACAAAATCCTGATCGCCAACCGGGGCGAGATCGCACTCCGTATCATCCGGGCCTGTAAGGAACTGGGTATCCGCACGCTGGCGGTCTATTCCGAGGCGGATATCGATTCCATCCACGTTCAGCTCGCGGATGAGGCAATCTGTATCGGTAAAGCGGCCAGCTCCGACAGTTATTTGAAGATTGAGCGCATCATCAGCGCTGCCGAGATCGGTGACGTGGATGCGATCCATCCCGGCTACGGCTTCCTGGCCGAAAACGCCCATTTCGCCGAGGTCTGCGAGAGCTGCAACATCAAATTCATCGGTCCGAAGCCGGCCGCCATCCGG